>CAYHXK010000547.1:0-1509 GCA_964360125.1 uncultured Sterolibacterium sp. | reverse complement strand
AGCCTGGGTCGTTTTGGTATTATCCGGCGCTTGCTGCGCAACTGCGAAAACCGGCAAAAACATCACGCCGCTCCGGCGTGTAGAAATTGCGCAGGCGACTATGCACCAGACGGCTGCGCGTTGCGAAGGAGCCGCCGCGCAGGACGCGATGGCTGTGAAACCAGGGCGCGGAGTATTCCAGGTAAGGGCCGGCATCAAATCCAGGATAAGGGGCAAAGGGCGTCGAGGTCCACTCCCATACGTTGCCCAGCATTTGCAGCAAACCGGCCGGGGTGGCGCCGTCCGGCAGGGCGGCGGCGGCCAGTGGCGCTTGCCGGTGGTGGTCCAGGTTAGCCTCGGCGCGGTGCGGCGAGCGGCTGCCCCACGGGGCGGCGTCCGCTCCTGCCGGCAGGCCGGCGCGACAAGCGAACTCCCATTCGGCTTCGCTCGGCAGACGGCGGCCGGCCCAGCGGCACCAGGCGTCGGCCTCATGCGCGTTGATGCAGGACAGGGCTTGCTCATCGACCAGCCGCTCCCAACGGTCGAAGCGCCGCAGTTGCCAACCCTCCGCACCGCGTCGCCAATACAGCGGATGCTCGGCGCAGTTCTGCGAGCGCCAACGCCAGCCGGCTTCGTCCCAGCAGGAACGGTTTCCGTATCCGCCATCCTCGACGAAAGCCAGGAACTCGCCATTGCTGACGCAACGCCGCGCCATGCGGAACGGCGGGATACACACGGGATGACTCCAGCGCTCGTTGTCGAAAATGAAATCTTGGCTGTCGCGGCTGGCGCCCATGGAAAACTCGCCGCCGTCGCACGCCGCATCTCCCGACCAGGCCGAACACGGGGGTTCATCCGCCGGCGCTGGTTGGCAAGCGGGTGCGAGATAGGCGAGAGTTTGCAGAGTCATCAACAAAGCTTCGCCGTGCATGTCCTCGTGCAGCAAGGCCAGCCGGAAGAGGTCGAGCGCCGTCTCGTCGGCGAGCCGCAAGGCCTTGAGGGTGGCAGCGCGTACTCCCTCCATGTATGCACGGGTGCCGCAGCGATCAGGGAGCGGCAAGGACCAGCGGGCGGCGTGGGGAATGGCGCTGGAGTCATACAAGGCGTCGGCATCCCGCCGTAGCGACGGGCCCCAGCTGCCGTCTGCCTGGCGGCGCAGACACCAGCGTTCCTCGAACCAGGCAATGTGACCCAGCTCCCACAGCGGCGGGTTGATGACGGCAAGCAAGGGCACGGCAAGCCGTTGGTCCGGCAGGTGGTCGTAAGCCGCCAGGGTGCGGGCGCGCGCATCCGCCAAAGCCTGGCCGATGTCGGCGCGCGAAATTAACGGACCCATGCCAGAAACACCGAAAAATCGCCTTGCTCATCCTGCCACAAGCGGTACTCGACAAATCCTGCCGCCTCCAGCAGCGCGGCAAATCCCGCGGGAGTGTACTTGTAGGAATTTTCCGTGTGTATGCGCAGCCCCGCGGGCAAGTCGAGCAGGCGGTCGCCGAGGTCCACCTGCTGGGCTTGCAGCACCTCAAGATG
>CAYHXK010000546.1:0-1512 GCA_964360125.1 uncultured Sterolibacterium sp. | reverse complement strand
ACGGACAGATCGGAACATCCGTATCGCGCAATCCGGTGTTCGGTTTCAAAGTCAAGGGCGCCAAGGCCGGCGACAAAGTGGTTGTTAGCTGGGTGGATAACAAGGGCGACAAACGCAGCGATGAAACCGCGATCAGCTGATCGCCCTGTCTGCAATACAAACATGGCAAACAGCTGAGAGACAGGCGGCAAGCAGCGCAGAACAAAGGCAGGGGCGCAACGATGCCCCGGCCGTGCAGGCCTGATCGATCGGAAACCGCATCAACCCAAGGAGGAGACATGAAACACACCACCATTACGCTAGGTGCTTTGGCAGCATTGTCTTTGGCGGCGATAGCCCCGCAGGCAATGGCACAGAGTGTACCCGCAGCAGAGAAAATGAAGAAGAAAGCCGCTCCGGCCAAGCCAGCCGCGAAGGAAGAACTTGATGCAACCACGGCCGATTTTGAAAAATTCCGCGCAGTGCTGGAGGACACCAATCCGGCCGAGCTGTTCGAACTCAAGGGCGAGCAGCTCTGGAAAACGAAACGCGGACCAAAGAACGCTTCGCTCGAGCAGTGCGATCTCGGCCTCGGCCCCGGCGTCGTCAAGGGCGCCTATGTGAAGATGCCGCGCTATTTCGCCGATGTCGATCAGGTGATGGATGCCGAGCGGCGCATCGTGCATTGCATGGTGACCTTGCAGGGCTTCAAGGCCGAAGACATTGCCAAGAAACCCTTCAGCGGCGGAAACTATACGCCCGACCCCGTGTCCCTGGTTACCTATGTCGCGGCACATTCCAAAGGCATGAAAATCGCCGTTCCGCAAAAGCATCCCAAGGAACGCGAAGCCTTTGAGTTGGGCCGCGAAGTCTTCAACTACCGCGCCGGACCTTACGACTTCTCCTGCGCCACCTGCCACGGCGAAGACGGCAAGCGCATCCGCACCCAGAACCTGCCCAACCTCGCCTCGAAGAAGGGCGCCATTGCGGCCACCCAGGGTTGGCCTGGCTACCGCATGACCGGAGGCGTCATGCATACCATCCAGTGGCGCATGAACGACTGCTTCCGCCAGCAACGCTTCCCAGAACCGGGCTACGTTTCCGATACGATCACCACCCTCTTGACTTACATGGGTGTGAACGCCAACGGTCATGTATACAAAGGTCCTGGAATCAAACGCTGAACGAGGAGAGTACATTATGAATATTCGAAACATTTCGTTGTCGAGCGCTGCGGTGATCACTCTGCTTGCGGCTTTTCCGATCCATGCGCAGGACTACCGCGCGCAAGCCATCGCCATGATGAAGCGCGATTTTCACGCCAGAGGCATCGCCGGCCTGGATCGCCTGAACGAAGACGGACTACAGGCGGTCTGCAATCGCTCCGCCGACAAGCCTCCCAAGGAAATTGCCGCGCAACTGGAAAAAGATCAAGCGGCAACCAACAAGTATCCGGCGGATGGCAAGCTGATGGGCGACTGGAAGGTGGGGGAGAAGATTGCCCAGGGTGGAAAAGGCATGACCTGGAAAGAC
>CAYHXK010000545.1:0-1512 GCA_964360125.1 uncultured Sterolibacterium sp. | reverse complement strand
GAGCCTTGGTTTTCAGTTGGGCACCAGTTCGACCTGCTTGCCGTAGCGCTTGTTGTTCGCGAGTTAGCCCCGGCAGGAAGTCTGCAGGCGCAGTGCGCGGCCGAGTTACAGCGCCAGTGTGAGCAGATCATCACGGCGGAAAACAGGGTTGAGATTGCCTTGAACCTTGCCGAGTGCCTGCCCTGGCTACAGCTACAGCCAAACTTCCGGATTGAGCGGTGCCTGAAGGCTGTGGCTGCTCGGCACTTGGCCCTGGCTGCGCAGGCATGTCCCATACCGGCCTGCGGCTCTTACGCGTAGGTGTTACATCGCACCGGGAGGTCTCCATCGCCAAACTTCGGCGGTGTCCATCCCAGAAGATCAGAATGTCCATCAGCCCGTTGTGATCGTTCTCATGCATCAAGGCCAGGAGCCGGCCAATTTCTCCTGGGGGGAAGCCTTCACGGGCGAACCAGTTCCATCTTCTCAGGAAGCGATCTGAAGTTGGCCTGGATCGAGCACCAGAAAACCGGCATAGCGCCCCTCTTCTCGGTTGCCGTCATCGCTAACGATGACGATACGTTGCTTTCCATCAATGGAGGCCGGGCAGACACCTTCGGCATGCTTGAAATCCGGCAAACCGGGAACAATGACGCGACGAGGTGGATCGCTCGTCCGACCGCTCCAGAACCACAGCCGGAAATGCCCCAGTTCCTTGCTGACGGGGCCGCTGATTACCAGATACCCGGCGAGGCCAGGGATGTAGGACATGCCGCGAATGCCGTGGCCATCAAGATCAAGCATGTCTGGGCGTGGCGAAATCCTGGGCGCCGCACCGGCCTCGAACAGCTCTGTCGGATTCTCAATATCTATGATGAGCGCATGTCCATCAAGCAGCGGACTCCGAAATCCTACCCGCAGGCGCCGACGGTCCGGTGTCATCTCCAAGGCTTCTATGTTGAGCCCGCTTCCCGCTTTGACGTCCAGGACTTCCGCCGCGGCAGCCAGCACTGGGTGCGCTGCGGTTAGTGCGGCTTTCAGTCCCTTTACAGCCATAGGCGCCACCGCATGATTTCCCTCAAGTTCGAAGCGGATCAGCTTTTCGCGTGATTTCTTCGCGTCGCCATTGCTGTTCCGGGAATGCGAGGTGATAGCGTAAATGAAGCCCGCTGAATCGGCAGCGATACCCTCCAGATCGTCCAGCTTCGATAAAGGAGAGCCAGAGTCGGCATCCTGCGTTTGCGTGACGAGAGGGATGCTGCTTGATGTTCCATCCGGACGGATTGTGACCAGGCTGAAAGGACGTGTCTTCTCATCCTCCACGACAAGAAAGCGGCCGTCGGCTAATTGCTGGATGGCGGAAGGCTCGTAAATGCCGTTCAGTGCGATGAACATGGGAGGATAGTCGAAGTGGTCCTGGATTTTGATGACCTGATACCGAGGCTACTACTACAACACTTTACTCGCAAGGACGAAATCGTACTTAATGTTTCCCTGGAGAAGACGCGCAGATATGCCGGGTGTATGCTTATG
>CAYHXK010000544.1:0-1513 GCA_964360125.1 uncultured Sterolibacterium sp. | reverse complement strand
CCTCGGCCGTGCCTTTTTCGGCTTGCGGATCGAAGAAGGAAATGCTGTCGTCGTACAGATGATACACGCCGCGAAAGCGCGACCCCATGCCGATCGGCCAGGTCATCGGGGCGCACTGAATATTCAGTACCGATTCGATTTCATCGAGCAGTTCGATCGGCGGCCGGCCGTCGCGGTCGAGCTTGTTGATGAAGCTGACGATGGGCGTATCGCGCAGCCGGCAGACATGGATCAGCTTGATGGTCTGCGCCTCGACGCCCTTCACCGAGTCCAGCACCATCACCGCGGAATCGACGGCGGTCAGGGTGCGATAGGTGTCCTCGGAGAAATCCTCGTGGCCCGGCGTGTCGAGCAGGTTGATCATGCACTCGCGGTAGGGAAACTGCATCACCGAGGAAGTGATGGAAATGCCGCGCTGCCTTTCCAGCTCCATCCAGTCCGAGGTGGCGTGCCGGCCGCTCTTGCGCGCGCGCACCGCGCCGGCCATGAGGATGGCGCCGCCGTACCACAGCAGCTTCTCGGTGAGCGTGGTCTTGCCCGCGTCCGGGTGGGAGATGATGGCGAAAGTGCGGCGGCGGCGGATTTCTGAATCGAGAGTCACGTCTGGTTGCGCAAGCGAGCGTGCGGATGAAAGGGCGCGATTATACTTGGTCAACTGCCCCCGGATAGGCGACAATTAGCAGTTTTCAAGCCAAGCCCTTCCCCGGGGGCATCGCCTGCCCTCCAACTCGACGAGGGCCCTGCCAGAGAGATCACATGAACGACCCGACCACCAGCGCCTCCGCCGCGCCCGACGAAAACCACCTGATCGCCGAACGCCGCGCCAAACTCGCCGAATGGCGCGCCGGCGGCAAGTCCTTCCCGAACGATTTCCGCCGCGAAAACACCGCCGCCAAGCTGGATGAAGTCTACGGCGGGAAATCTCGCGAGGAGCTCGAAGCCACGCCGGTCGCGGTGAAGGTCGCCGGTCGCATCATGCTCAAGCGCGTGATGGGCAAGGCCAGCTTCGCCACCATCCAGGACCTGTCCGGGCGCATCCAAATATTCATCAGCAACGACAAGACCGGGGAAGCCGCCCACGCCGAGTTCAAGAAGTTCGATTCCGGCGACATCATCGGCGTCGCCGGCACCCTGTTCCGCACCAAGACCGACGAACTGACGGTGCAGGCCAGCGAAATTCGCCTGCTGACCAAGTCGCTGCGGCCGCTGCCGGAGAAATTCCACGGCCTCACCGATGTCGAACAGAAATACCGCAGCCGCTACCTCGACCTGATCACCAACGAACAGTCGCGCTTCACTTTCGTCGCCCGCAGCCGGATGATCCAGTCGATCCGCAACTACATGGTGCAGCACGGTTTCCTCGAAGTCGAGACGCCGATGATGCACTCGATCCCCGGCGGCGCCGCGGCCAAGCCGTTCAAGACCCATCACAATGCGCTCGACATGCAACTGTTCCTGCGCATCGCGCAGGAGCTGTACCTGAAGCGGCTGGTGGTCGGCGGATTCGAGAAGG
>CAYHXK010000543.1:0-1516 GCA_964360125.1 uncultured Sterolibacterium sp. | reverse complement strand
CGGGCCGTAAATCTCCACTACCCGGCCGCGCGGCAGGCCGCCGACGCCCAAGGCGATGTCGAGACCGAGCGAGCCGGTGGAGATGACTTGCAGGTCGCTTTCGATCTGCGCCGCGCCCATTTTCATGATCGCGCCCTTGCCGAACTGCTTCTCGATCTGGGCCAGCGCTGCCTGTAGAGCCTTGCTCTTGTTGTCGTCCATGCTTATTCCTTTAGAAGTCTTGTTGAATTATGGCACAGTTTTTGCCGTATCCAGCAGGGCCAGCAAACCATGCAACGAATGGATCACTGCCTGTCGCCGGATCGCCTCGCGATCGCCTGAAAAATACCGGCTTTCGCTGACGGCCGGCGCATTTGCCCTGCACCAGGCGAAGCATACGGCGCCCACTGGCTTACCAGGTGAGCCACCCATGGACGGTATGCCTCCCCCGGGACCGGCGATGCCGGTGATTGCCAAGGCGACCTGGGCCTGCGAATGCGCCAAGGCGCCCTGCGCCATTGCTTCAGCGGTCTGCCGACTGACCGCGCCGTGGTGCGCCAGCGTCTCGCCGCTGACCCCGAGCATTTCCTGTTTGGCTGCGTTGGAATAGGTGACAAAGCCGCGTTCGAACCACCCCGAACTCCCCGACGTGGCCGTAATCACCTCTGAAACCCAGCCGCCAGTGCAGGATTCGGCGCAAGCAAGCATTAACTCCTGAGCGGCCAGTGCGGCTCCGACCGACGCCGACAATGCTGATAATTGCTTGTCCATGGTCTCGATTTCAGGCCAGCAGGGCCTTGATGGCCGCCAGGACAAACAGGGTGTATGCAGCCGCAACGACATCATCCATCATCACCCCGAAGCCGTTTTTTATCCGCGCGTCAAACCAATCGGCTGGCGGCGGTTTGAGGATATCGAAACAACGAAACAACAGAAAGGCGGCCAGTTGCCATGGCAGCCCGTCAGGCGCCAGAAACAGCACCATCCAGAACGGCACGATCTCGTCCCAGACGATGGCGCCGTGGTCGATAATGCCGAGATCGCGGCCGGTGCGGCCGCAAGCCAGCACGCCGTAGGCGAAGGCGGCGAGCAGGAATATGGCAAAGGCGAGATCCTCGACGCCAAACACTGGACGTATCAGCGGGTAAAGCGCCCAGGCGAGCAGAGTCCCGGCGGTGCCTGGGGCAAAGGGCGACAAGCCGCTGCCCAGGCCGCAGGCGATGAAATGGGCGGGATGGCTGAACAGGAAACGCCAAGGGGGCGGCGGAGATTTTTTGATTTTCATGGCGCAGGCGCGAGGTTCATGCGTTCATGCGAAATGATCATAACCGGGACGTGGCGCCTAGATGGGGTTTTTCTCCGCGTCCAGCAGGGTCAAGTCGGACAATTCACCTGGCGCTCTGGCGGAAATGCCGCCAATGCAAGTGAGCGCCAAGTTGAGAGGATCGGCGAGTGCTGCGATGTTGGCATGGTGGAGAGGTGGCGCGGTAAACAACAGTTCATAATCGTCGCCGCCTGCGAGCTGGCACTCTTGTGC
>CAYHXK010000542.1:0-1522 GCA_964360125.1 uncultured Sterolibacterium sp. | reverse complement strand
TCAAACTCATGAAAAGCCCTTCATTCTTCCAGCGCAGCGAATTGTCAAAGACGCTGTGGCTGTTCCGGCGCGAGTTTGCCGTCTGTGTGATTTTCACCATGGTGGTGAACATCCTGATGCTCACGCCCACTTTGTACATGCTGCAGGTCTTCGATCGGGTGTTGCTGAGCCAGAGCGAACTGACGCTGGCGGTACTGACTGTGGTGATGCTGTTCTTCTTCGCCGTGATGGCCTTCGCCGAATGGTCGCGCGCGCGCCTGCTGGTGCGCACCGGGGTCAAACTCGACGAACAGCTGAATTCGCGCGTGTTCAATGCCAGCTTCGAAGCCTATCTCAAGCGCTCCGGAGTGAATTCGACGCAGCCATTTACCGACTTGACCAACGTGCGGCAATTTCTTACCGGCCAGGGACTGTTTGCCTTTCTGGATGCGCCGTGGACGCCGATCTACATCGCCGTGTTGTTCCTGCTTCATCCGTATCTGGGTTGGCTCTCCATGATTTTTTCCCTGCTGCTGGTGGCATTCGCCTATCTCAGTCATCGCCTCACAGCCGAGCCGCTCGACAAGGCGATGGAAGCCGGCATGCAGGTGAATGCCTATGCGCACAGCAAGTTGAAAAACGCGGAGGTGATCGAATCCATGGGCATGCTGGGGGATTTGCGCCGCCGCTGGCAGGAGCGCCACCAGCAGCACTTGCTGCGGCAACATGAGGCGCAGGATCTGGGCAATCGCATGCAGGCCGTGAGCAAGTTTCTGCGCTATACCCAGCAATCGCTGGCGCTGGGCGCCGGCGCGCTGCTGGTGATTCAGGGCGAACTGACCCCGGGCGCCATGATCGCCGCCAACGTGTTGATGGGACGGGCTACGGCCCCCATAGACCTGATGGTGTCGACCTGGAAATCGTTTTTTTCGGCGCGCAAGTCTTTCGAGCGTCTGGAGGCTTTGCTCGCCGAACATCCGGAGCGCGACGCGGGCCTGGTGCATGCCGCGCCGTTGGGAAATATGCGCATTGAAAACCTGGTGGCAACCGCCCCCGGTCGCGCAGCGCCGATACTCAAGGGACTCAGCGCGGATTTCCCGGCCGGCGAAGTGATCGCCGTGATCGGACCCTCCGGCTCCGGAAAATCCACCCTGGCGCGCGCGCTGGTGGGTATCTGGCCGCATCTCGAAGGCAGGGTGCTGATCGACGGCGAGCCCATCCAGAGTTGGAATCGCGATGAACTTGGACCTTTCCTCGGTTACTTGCCGCAAGACATCGAGCTCTTCGACGGCACCATTGCCGAGAACATTGCCCGCTTCGGCGACATCGACCCGGACAAGGTGATTCTGGCCGCGGGACGTGCCGGGGTGCATGACATGGTGTTGCGCCTGCCGAGGGGCTACGATACCTCGATGGGCGAGGCCGGCAGTCTGCTCTCCGGCGGACAACGCCAGCGCGTTGGACTGGCGCGCGCCATGTATGGCGATCCCAGCGTGATCGTGCTCGACGAGCCCAACTCGAATCTCGATGAAGTCGGCGAGGC
>CAYHXK010000541.1:0-1525 GCA_964360125.1 uncultured Sterolibacterium sp. | reverse complement strand
CGTCGCGTCTACCAATTCCGCCACCCGGGCAGGGTGTACATGACACGCCGATTTGAGAATCGGCGTTTTTATTTGCCGCGGCTCGCTTAGAATGACGGCCGCTCACCTCCAAAGAAGGCGCATTATCCGCGATTCGCCGCTCCGCCACAACTCCGATGCCGCAAAAAAAACTCACCCTGGCAGATTTCGACTATCTCCTGCCGCCCCAGCTGATCGCCCAGGCGCCTTTGCCTGCGCGCAGCGCCAGCCGCTTGCTGACGGTCGACGGGACACGGATTGAAGACCGCCACATCCCCGATCTGGTCCGGTTACTGCAGCCGGGCGACCTGCTGGTGTTGAACGACACGCGCGTGCTGCATGCCCGCTTGTATGGCAGCAAGTCCAGCGGCGGCGAAATCGAAGTGCTGGTGGAGCGGATCGTTGCTGACCACGAAGTGCTGGCGCAAATCCGCGCCAGCAAGCCGCCCAGGCCGGGCACGGTGTTGCGGCTGGAGCATGCCTTCGATGCCCGGGTCGTGGCGCGCGAAGGCGAGTTCTACCGGCTGCATTTCCCGGACCATGCGCTTGCCATCGACTTGCTGGAACGCCATGGCCGCCTGCCCTTGCCGCCCTATATTCAGCGCAGCGCGGCGGCCGACGACGAGGCGCGCTACCAGACGGTATTCGCGCGCGCGCACGGCTCGGTGGCGGCGCCCACCGCCGGCCTGCATTTCGATGCCGACTTGCTCGCTGCGCTGGAGGCGGGCGGTTGCCGCATCGCCCAGGTCACGCTGCATGTCGGCGCCGGCACGTTCCAGCCGGTGCGCACGGAAAATCTAGCCGCGCACCGCATGCACCGCGAGCGGTATTTCCTGCCGCCACAGACCGTGCAGGCCATCGAGGAAACGCAAGAACGGGGCGGCAGGATCGTCGCCGTCGGCACCACCACGCTGCGCACCCTGGAGTCGGCGGCCTTATCCGGATCTGGCGGAAAGTTGTGCGCCGGCGCCGGCGAAACCGACTTGTTCATCCTGCCCGGCTTCAAGTTTCGCGCGGTCGACCTGCTGCTGACCAATTTTCATCTGCCGAAGTCCACGCTGCTGATGCTGGTCTCGGCCTTCGCCGGCCCGGAACATATCCGCCGCGCCTATGTGCATGCGATTGCGCAGGCCTATCGATTCTTCAGCTATGGCGACGCCATGTTGCTCACGCGAAATCATGACCGAAGGGAATGGTCTGGACCATGAAATTTGAACTGCTCGCCAGCGATGCCGGCGCCCGCCGCGGCCGCCTCGCGCTGACCCATGGCGTGGTGGACACCCCGGCCTTCATGCCGGTCGGCACCTACGGCACGGTCAAGGGCCTGACGCCCGACGAAATCCGCGAGAGCGGCGCGCAGATCGTGCTCGGCAACACCTTCCATCTCTGGTTGCGGCCGGGACTCGAAGTGATCGCCGCGCATGGCGGCCTGCATCGCTTCATGGGCTGGGACTGGCCGATCCTGACCGACTCGGGCGGCTTCCAGGTGTTCTCGCTGGGGGCATTG
>CAYHXK010000540.1:0-1532 GCA_964360125.1 uncultured Sterolibacterium sp. | reverse complement strand
ACGCCATACTGTCCCGCGAACTGCTTGCGCGCCTAAAGGCCGCCGGCCTGCAAGCGCTGTCCGCACGCCAGTTGCCAGCCAACGATGGCGGGCTCGCGCTGGGACAGGCCTGGGTCGCACGACTTTCTTTAGAGGATTGAATCATGTGTCTGGCATTGCCCGCGCGCATTGTAGAAATCCATGACGCCGATCAGGCGGTGGTTGATCTGGGCGGGGTGCGCAAAGCGTGTTCGCTGGCACTGGTTGATGATGTCCGCGTCGGCGATTATGTCATCCTGCATGTCGGCTACGCCCTGGCCAAACTCGACCCCGAGGAAGCCGAAATCACCCTGCGCCTGTTCGCCGAATTGGGTGAGTTGGGCGAGGCTGCACTGGAGGGCGCGCCATGAAATACATCGACGAATTCCGCGACGGCGGCCTGGCCCGGGGGCTGGCCGCCGCCATCGCCCGTGCCGCGGCGGCATTGCCCGGCCGGGAATACCGGCTGATGGAGTTTTGCGGCGGCCATACCCATGCCATCTCGCGCTACGGCCTGGCCGACCTGCTGCCGGCCAATGTGCGCATGATCCACGGCCCCGGCTGCCCGGTCTGCGTGCTGCCCATAGGCCGGGTCAACCAGGCGATTCGTCTCGCCATGGAGCACGGCGTGATTTTATGCACCTACGCCGATACCCTGCGCGTGCCGGCTTCGGACCATCTTTCCCTGCTCAAGGCCAAGGCGCGCGGCGCGGACATCCGCATGGTGTACTCGACCGCCGACGCGCTGAAGATTGCCCGCGACCATCCCGGCCGCGAAGTGGTTTTCTTCGCCATCGGCTTCGAGACCACCACTCCGCCCACGGCGGTGGCGATCAAGATCGCCGAGGCCGAGGGGCTGAAGAATTTCAGCGTGCTGTGCAACCACGTGCTGACGCCGGCGGCGATGCACGCCATCCTGGCGGTCGAAGGGGGCGTGGCGATCGACGGCTTGGTCGGCCCGGCGCATGTGTCGACGGTGATCGGCAGCGCGCCCTATGAAGTGTTCGCCAGCGACTATGGCAAACCCGTGGTGATCGCCGGCTTCGATCCGCTCGACGTGCTGCAGGCGATCCTGATGCTGGTCAAGCAGATCAACGAGGGCCGTGCCTGCGTCGAGAACCAATTCACCCGCGCCGTGACGCGGGAGGGCAACCGCAAGGCACAGGCGCTGGTGGCCGAGGTATTCGAGTTGCGCGAGTCGTTCGAATGGCGCGGCCTGGGCAGCGTGCCGCAGAGCGCGCTGCGCCTGCGCCCGCGCTATGCTGCTTTCGATGCTGAGAAAAGATTTGCGGTCGGCTATGTCGCCGTCCAGGACAACCAGGCCTGCGAATGTGCGGCCATCCTGCGCGGGCAGAAGCGCCCGCAGGAATGCAAAATCTTCGGCACGGTGTGCACTCCGGAAAATCCGGTTGGCTCCTGCATGGTTTCTTCGGAGGGCGCGTGTGCAGCGCACTATACATACGGTCGTTTCCGGGAAGCCGCATGAACGCGGTCAAGCCAGGTTACGTCCGGCC
>CAYHXK010000539.1:0-1535 GCA_964360125.1 uncultured Sterolibacterium sp. | reverse complement strand
TTTCTTACGTTGGTTTTCGTATTCATCGCTGTATCCCCCTTGGTTTATTTTTGATAACGCTTGTTAAGTTCAGCCGAATTCCCCGTCTTGTGACAGACGTCGCAAGCCTCCGCCACTTTCAGGCGCGAATCCTTGATCATCCCCTCATGCGCCAGCTCCTTCTTGATCAGGCGCTGATTTCCCTTGTGACAACCCACGCAGGAGCCATTCACCGACTTGTGATCCAGGTGCCACGGACCGGTCTTGGGGTCCATCTTGGGCGCGGCGGCGCGCGTGCCGTTGTGGCACTTGAAGCAGGAGGAGGCGCCCATGCCGCAGGCATTGGCGCTGGCAATCGGCGAAAGTGCCGCCGCATATTCCCGCAGATCTCCGATGGCTTCCTGCCCCCAGCCCGAACCAGCACTGCCAACCGGCGCCGCCGGGTACTGCTGCTCTGCCACGAGTGAAAGCCAGGCGGCGGTCGAAGCAGAGAGCAGAACGGTGAGGGCCGTGGCGGCGATCATCCATCGTTTATATTTGCGCCACTGACCGACGATCGTTCTGATGCTCATTTTGCAACTCCTAGGTTGAGGGGAATTTCCTGTCCATTGGCTTGTATGCGGCTACTACCGGAATTGGGATCCGCGATCTTGTCAGCGATCTTTACCAATTTTGATTTTGCCAGCGCCTGCTCGATGTCCCGCTCGCTCATCCCCCCGGCGCACATGCACACGGGACCGGAGGATTTGAACTTGAGGCGTCCTTTTGGCGCGGGTACGCCGCCCTGGCCTGACGTTGCAGGCGTAATCGGTTCCGCTGAAACCGCAGGTGCGGCGCTCACGGGAGCTACGCCAGCGGCCGATCCCGCCATCAGAAACGCTACAGCCCAGCCTGTCCAATTCTGCATTTGAAACCTTCCTACTCACGCTACTGTTGTACGAAACCAGAGCATATTGTGTGCCATCTGATCATAGCCTGATAAAACATGTGCTTATCGCAATTCAAAGGATTCGGACGCATTGCATTATTTATCGATGCCCATCCCGGATTTCAATTTGCAACTGCATGTTCCGGCTCTTTGAGTCGGTCAGGCACGGCCACCGACAGATCGTCCAACCGGTAAGCCGTGGAAAGAGCCTCCCGCAACGCGATGCGCAACAAAGATTGCGTGCTCGAGGCCATCCTGGGATTGCGCTCCAGCATCGACTGAAACATGCGCACATAGTGTTCGGCGGGTGCGACCTCCATGCGCAACTCAATATGGTTGGCGCCGGGAGGCACGCCGACCTCGGCGGAGAGCAGCGATTTTCCTCCAGGCGGAATGCGGGTATCCGACAACTCGCGATCCATATCGACACTCACCGTCCTGCCGATCACCAGCCGCGCGATCTCGCTGCTGCCCGCGGAATTGCGCAGGTGCAGGCTGACCGTTACCTTGGGGACCACGTAGGTGGGGAAATAATGCCCAACCCCCGGTGCCGAAATGGCGGCTTGCACGGCGATATGCGTGGCATCCAGGCGGGTTACTTCAAGCTCGCGCCTGAGGCCGCTTGCCA
>CAYHXK010000538.1:0-1558 GCA_964360125.1 uncultured Sterolibacterium sp. | reverse complement strand
GCTCGCTATGGAAAGCCACGACCTGACCCGCATCTCCTCACCGGCAAACATGGCCGTGCTGAAAAAGGCGCTCGACTTTCAGGCGCAAGGCGCCGCACAACTCGTGCAGGCGGCAACCCAGCCGTTAAAATCCCCCTCCAATCCGCCACACCTCGGCAACTTGCTCAACGTTTTTGCTTGATTCGCCGGACGACCGAGAGGATATACTTTGACAGGTCACTGACAGTGACCACTGACTAGCCCGAAATTCCGACTCATGGGCCGGTCGCAGGGCAAATTGCAGGTCAGCCTGCAAAGGTTATGTTCTGGCCTTCGCATCAACGGTGCGAAAGACGATGCCGCCGGCCTGACGATTGACGCCCGCATGACCACCATGCCCAGAGGGGCTGAGTGCTGCCTTCGACCACTATGCCGACTATGCCTCCGAAAGCGCCGATCTGATCAGAAATCAGATTCTGCAACAGGCATCCACCGCCATGCTGGCCCAGGCCAAAGCCCAACTCCAAGTCGCCTTGCAGCTGCTACGCAGATGAATAACGCACCTTTCCTCCCCCATATAATAGAATCTACCATCATGTATATTAAGTAGCATTCAGCTGTATTTCAGGGGGGTCAAGGATGTTTAACAATCGATCAGTGCTTGTCACCGGAGGGACGGGGTCGTTCGGTCGTAAATTCATCCGCACCCTGCTGGATCGCTACAAGCCACGACGGATCGTCGTTTTTTCACGGGACGAACTCAAGCAATTCGACATGCAGCAGGAGTTTCCGGAATCCTGCATGCGGTTTTTTCTCGGCGACGTGCGCGACCGCGAGCGCCTGGTCCAGGCCATGCGCGGCATCGACCTGGTGGTCCATGCCGCAGCGCTGAAGCAGGTTCCCGCCGCCGAATACAACCCGGGCGAATTCATCCGCACCAATGTCCATGGCGCCGAAAACGTGATCCATGCGGCGATCGAAAACGGCGTCGAGAAGGTCATCGCGCTCTCCACCGACAAGGCGGCCAGCCCCATCAACCTCTACGGCGCGACCAAGCTGCTGTCGGACAAGCTGTTCATCGCCGCGAACAACATCACCGGCAACCATCCCACCCGCTTCGCCGTGGTCCGCTACGGCAACGTGGTCGGCTCGCGCGGTTCGGTGGTGCCTTTCTTCAACAAGCTGATCGTCGAAGGCGCCAAAGATCTGCCCATCACCGACGTACGCATGACCCGCTTCTGGATCACCCTGCAGCACGGCGTCGATTTCGTCCTGAAGGGCTTCCAGCGGATGTACGGCGGCGAGTTGTTCGTGCCGAAAATCCCTTCCGTGCGCATCGTCGACCTGGCCAGCGCCATGGCCCCCGGCATGCCGCAGCGGGTTATCGGCATCCGCCCGGGCGAGAAATTGCATGAGCTGATGATCTCCCGCGACGACAGCCTGCACACACTCGAATTCCCCGATCACTACGTGATCTGTCCCGCGATCCGCTTCATCGAGGATCGCGATTACTCGAACAATGCCTTGGCCGAACAGGGTATCTTGGTCGCCGAGGGCTTTAAATACTCGTCCGACTTGA
>CAYHXK010000537.1:0-1562 GCA_964360125.1 uncultured Sterolibacterium sp. | reverse complement strand
CTGGTGTTTTTCATCGTCTTCTTCAACGTCTACCAGGGCGTGCGCGAAGTCAGCCCGGTGGTGTTGGCCAACGCCCGCATGCTGGGCGCCAGCCAGCGGCAGTTGCTGTCCCACATCTATCTGCCCTCGGCCACCTCATGGGTATTTTCCAGCCTGCATACGTCGGTGGGGATGGCATTCGTCGGCGCCGTGGTCGGCGAATACCTGGGCGCGGCCAAGGGGGTCGGCTACCTGATCCTGCAAGCCGAAGGCAGTTTCGACATCAACACCGTTTTCGCCGGCATCCTGGTCCTGACCGCCTGCGCCCTGCTGCTCGACTGGGGCGTTACATTGGCCGAACGGCGTCTATTGAAATGGCGACCGAGCCACGGATAATCGGTGTGACACTGCTTTCCCTAGCCGATTGATTGCCCTTGACGGTGAAATAATAGTGCGCCTGCCACAGGAGTAATTTCACCTCAGCGGTATGGGGAGGTCATGATCGGCAAGCTTGCGATCCGCCGGTATGTCGAGAATTGGAGGAAAATGATCGCCATGCCAACATTGCCGACATCTGTTCTAACACACATGACCCGCCCCAGCGAATATCCACGGCGGATTCTTGTTGCCGTCACCGGCCTGTCCCCGCAGATCGTCACAGAAACGCTGTACGCCCTCGCAGTTGCATCATCCTGTCCATTCGTACCAACAGAAATTCATCTGATAACGACTCGCGGAGGCGCTGAAAAGGCGCGTCTTGGCTTGTTGTCGGATAAACCAGGCTGGTTCTTCCGCTTGTGCCAGGACTATGAGCTGCCCGCTATCCGCTTTAGCACCGAAACCATCCACGTGCTCAAGGATGATTCCGGAAACCCAATGGAAGATATCCGATCACCGGCGGACAACCGCAGTGCGGCGGATGGCATTACCGGACTTATTCGCGAGTTCACCGCTGATCCTGACTCCGCGCTGCATGTTTCCATTGCGGGAGGACGCAAGACCATGGGATTCTTTCTTGGCTATGCCCTATCACTGTATGGACGCCCCCAGGACAAGCTCTCGCATGTGTTGGTATCGGACCCCTACGAATCAAGCATCGGCTTCTACTATCCAACGCCGACCAGCCGGGTTCTCGAACTGCCTGACGGCAGGCTGGCCGACACCTCCCAGGCCGTTGTGACGCTGGCTGAGATACCCTTTGTAAGCCTGCGGCACGGGTTGCCTGAAGCCCTCCTCACCGGACGAGCCACCTACAACGACACCGATGAAGCTGCACGCAGCGCCCTCGGGCCGGCGGAACTTCTCATTGATCTGGAGACGCGCCGGATTCGTGCTGCCGGCAAAGTATTCTCGCTGCCGCCAGCCGAACTGGCCCTCCTGAGCGTTTTCGCTCGCCGCGCCCTCAGGGAGGAACCGCCGTTGCCCGCCCCTCCCAAGGATTCGCCGGATTTAGACTGGGCGGAACGCTATCTGGCTGAGTTGCGGCGAATCGCCGGTTCGATGGGCGATCTGGACGAGACCGAGCGGGCACTTCGCAAAGGCATGGACGGTGGCTATTTCTCCACACACCTGTCGAAATTGCG
>CAYHXK010000536.1:0-1563 GCA_964360125.1 uncultured Sterolibacterium sp. | reverse complement strand
GAAAGCGGCAAACAGCAGCCCGGGCGCCCGGAGGTGCCGCTGCTCGATCGCCAGCAGGCCTTCGGCTATACGCAGGAGGATCTCAAGTTCCTGATGCTGCCGATGGCTGCGGCCGGTGAAGAGGCCATCGGCTCGATGGGCAACGACTCGCCGCTTGCCGTGCTGTCGAGCAAGAACAAGACCCTGTACCACTACTTCAAGCAGTTGTTCGCCCAGGTGACCAACCCGCCGATCGACCCGATCCGCGAGGACCTGGTAATGAGCCTGGTGAGCTTCATCGGACCGAAGCCGAATCTGCTGGGCATCGACGAGATCAATCCACCGATCCGGCTCGAAGTCAGCCAGCCGGTGCTGGATTTCTACGAGATGGACAAGATCCGGCACATCGACCGCAACACCGAAGGCAAGTTCAAGTCGTTCGAGCTTGACATCACCTATCCGGTGGCCTGGGGCCATGAGGCGATCGAGGCGCGCCTGGCGAGCCTGTGCGCCCAGGCCGAGGACGCGGTTCGCTCCGGCTACAGCATCATCATCATCTCCGACCGCCGCCTGGACCGCGACAACGTCGCGATCCCGGCGTTGCTGGCGCTATCGGCAGTCCACCAACACCTGGTCGGCAAGGGTCTGCGCACCAGCGCCGGGCTGGTGGTGGAAACCGGGTCGGCGCGCGAGGTGCATCATTTCGCGCTGCTTGCGGGTTACGGCGCGGAAGCGATCCATCCCTATGTCGCGCTCGAGACCCTGCTCAATATGCAGGGACTCCTGCCTGCGGATGTCGACGGCGGCAAGGCGATCAGGAATTTCGTCAAGGCCATCGGCAAGGGCCTGTTGAAAGTGATGTCCAAGATGGGCATTTCCACCTACATGTCCTACACCGGGGCGCAGATATTCGAGGCGGTGGGCCTGTCGCGCGAGCTGGTCGACAAGTATTTCAGCGGCACCGCGTCCAACATCGAAGGCATCGGCTTATTCCAGGTGGCGGAGGAGGCGATACGCCTGCACCTTGCGGCGTTCGGCGCCGACCCGGTGCTGGCCAGCGCGCTCGACGCAGGCGGTGAATACGCGTTCCGTATTCGCGGGGAGGAGCATATGTGGACGCCGGATGCGATCGCGAAGCTGCAGCACTCGACCCGGCAGGCGAATTTCGAAACCTACAAGGAATACGCGCAGATCATCAACGACCAGTCCAGGCGGCACATGACGTTCCGCGGCCTGTTCGAGTTCAAGTTCGGGGAGGCGCAGCCGATCCCGATTGAGGAAGTCGAGGCGGCGAAAGAAATCGTCAAGCGTTTTTCCACCGGCGCCATGTCCCACGGCTCGATCTCGATCGAGGCGCATACCACGCTCGCGCTCGCCATGAACCGTATCGGCGGCAAATCCAACACGGGCGAGGGCGGCGAGGATCCCAGGCGCTACGCGCTGGCGAAGGCCGGCGAAACGCTCGCATTGCGCCTCGGCCAGCACAACGTCGCACGCGACCTCGTCCTCAGCGAGGGCGATTCGCTGCGTTCCAGAATCAAGCAGGTCGCCTCGGGCCGCTTCGGCGTTACCGCCGAGTATCTG
>CAYHXK010000535.1:0-1566 GCA_964360125.1 uncultured Sterolibacterium sp. | reverse complement strand
GGCCAGAAGAATGCGCACCGAGAAAATGATGGCCGTGGCGGAAGGGTTTCATTGAGCTCCGGTATCCCCCTTTGGCGTCAATAGTCTGGCCAGCTTGAGCCTAACGGGATTTCGGCTGGAAGAGATTTCATCCCATAGCCTGTTCCAGAGCAAGCGGCGGCGCTGGATCTCCCGAACTCAGCCGCAACTCCCCACCGCACCGCAGGCGCTGCAGAAGTCGCAGCCGTCCTTGCGGATCACCGTGAAGTTGCCGCATTCTCCGCACAGGGCGCCCTGCATGATTTTGGCGCCGCCCTTGGCGTGTGGGGTTTCGAGGATGCCCATTTCCCGCGTCGGGTAGCCGTTCTCGTCGAGGATGCCGAGCATGGCGTAGCGATGCATGATCAGCCGCGCAATGTAGGCCACGGTAGACGGCCAGTTCTGCTGGCGGCGCGTGCCGGGGACGAAGGCCAAGAAATCGCCGAGCGGTTCCGGATAGTTGAGCAGCTTGCGCAGCTTCATGCCGATCCAGGCCGGATCCATTACGCGCATGTCGAGGGACAACAGTTTGGTCAAGCCATCCAGGGCGCGAGGGTAGTTGCCGGAAAGCCACACCGAGTACGGCCGCGTGACGCCGTCGGGCAGGGTGATTTCCTTGAGGCCGAGCACGAACTCCTCGCCGGAGGCGGGGTTGGTGATGTCCACCGTCCAGGACAATGTGCCGTCGGTGCCGGTCTTCGGCTCGTCACGGCTGAACATGGTGTCGATCACCGGGGTCGGGTCGTCGCCTTCGAAAGCGCCGATCTGCTCGCAGCGATAGCGGATCACCTGGGCCACGGCGGCGACGACGCTAGGCATCAGTTTTTGTTCGCCGTGCGGCGGGAAATGCATGCTGAAGGATTCGTCGCCGATGGTTTTGGCGAGCATGTCGAGTTTCAGTTTAAGCCAGCCGCGATCGTTGGCGCGCATGTCCATCGACAGCGTCTTGGCCACGGCGCCCAGGCCGCGTGGTTGTTCCGAGCCATTGACCCAGACCTCGAAGGGTACCTTCTTGCCATTCGCGATGTGGCCGACGAACAGCGCGAACTCTCCGTGCGGAGTCTCGATCATGTAAGTCCACGCGGCGTTGCCGTCGGTCAGGCGCGGCCGGCCCGGCCAGCGCAGCGAAGCCAGCACCGGCGCCGGCAGCGTGCCGATCGACAGGCGGCGGTTGGCGTCGTTGATGACCACATCCTGGGGTTGTTTCTTCTCCGTAGTCTTGCTGTCCGTCACCGAGAGCACGCTGCCCAGCACGGCATTCGGCCGGTAGGTGGCGAGTCCTTTGAGTCCGGCTTTCCAGGCGGCCATGTAGAGATTCTCGAACTCGGCGTAGGGATAGTCCTCCGGCACGTTCACCGTCTTCGAAATCGAGGTGTCGACATACGGCGCCACGGCGGCGACCATGTCCTTGTGGGCTTCGGCGGAGATTTCCAGGGCGGTGACGAAGTATTCCGGCAATTTCGTCACGTCGCCGCCGACATGCTTGTAGTAACGCCAGGCGTAATCCTCGACCGCATATTCCTTGAAAGTGCCGTCGGCCATGCGCTT
>CAYHXK010000534.1:0-1567 GCA_964360125.1 uncultured Sterolibacterium sp. | reverse complement strand
CCGAGGAAATTACTGTACACGAGGGACGTGTACGGCAGACGAACTATGACAAGTATCCAATCATGCGGATGGCACAATCGCCGCAGCTTGAGGTCAGAGTACTTGAAACGCCAGACGCCTCCGTCGGCGGTGTCGGTGAAGTCGGTGTGCCCGCTACCGCCCCGGCGGTAGCGAATGCAGTCTTCGCCGCAACCGGCGTCAGAGTGCGCTCGCTACCTATGCGTCATGACACTCGCGTGCAGTGGGGTATTTGATAGCGGGTTTCAAAACGACGGGCTACTCCCCTCCCTACGCCCCTTAGCCAGGGTCCGTTTCGGTCATGCTGAAACGGCGCCTACGTGCGGCAACGAAGGGCTGATGGCCAGAGCCTGATAGATCGCCATCAACACCGGTTCTGCCTCTGTAGCAATTCCCCGTGGGGGGCGACAATCATCCTGTCCGGTCTTGCCGCCTCACGGAGGAATGTTACCGCTACTGATCTGTATTTTCCGGGCCGGTTTGTAGGTAATCCCGCTTACGCCGCAGCCTCGGGACCGAACAGAATGAGCCAGGCGCCTCTTGGCGAGACGATGCGCATGGCGCCGGCGGACTCCCGCTTCAGCACCGCCTTGTCGCCCGATACGAACAAGTCGGCGCCAGCGCCCGCAGCCGCGATAAGCAGTCGCGCATCGTTGTTACCCTGGGATGCCGAAACGTCCTTGATCAAGGACGCAAACCCGAAGAGTTCCTGTGCTCCCGAAGACACTCGCACACCAGGTTCTCGCACAGGCCCGCCGCCGCGAAGGCGCTTACCCAAATGTTGGTATCGAAGAAAACCTTCAAGACATCTCGCGAAAAATGTCATCCTCGGTCAGCCATCCGGCGGCGCGGGCGCGTGGAAGCAGCTTGGCGCGCAGCGATGTCAGCCGCGCACGAAAGGTTTCGTTGCGAATCGCCTCGCGCACGATTTCGCTTCGGGATTTGCCGGTGGCTTTGGACAGCTTTTTCAAGGCGGCTGATTCGCGTTCGCTCAGCCGAACGGTCAGGGTGGTTTCCATGGGTGCTCCCTCGATACTGTCGTGCATTGTAATACCGCTTTCGGCACCATGATCGCGGCCACCTCTGACGTTTCGACGGCGTCAAGCAGCATGGCCGGCGTGTTGCCTCACGAAGGAATGTTACCGAGACTGGGTTGTCTTTTGTTTCTGATCGAGGCCAAAGCGCTGCATTACGCCGGACTGCCACGCGGAATTCGCGTGGGCTCCTGGCGGTCAGTCGATATGTCACAGAATACGTTCTTTCTCGAATCGTTCCTGGACGAATGCGCGACACACGGGCAACGCGATCCACTTGAATTTCGCCTGGAACTCCTGAAGGCCAATGCCCGCGAACGGCGCGTGCTGGAAACGGTTGCGCAAATGGCCGGATGGCGCAGCCGCAAGTCCGATGGCCGACACCTGGGCCTGGCATTCGCCGCCGGGTTCAACTCGCTGTCTGCACAGATCGCCGAAGCAGTCGTAACGGACGGCAAGCTGCGCATCAGCAAGATCTTCGCTGTCATCGACTGTGGTACGGCAGTTAACCCAAA
>CAYHXK010000533.1:0-1592 GCA_964360125.1 uncultured Sterolibacterium sp. | reverse complement strand
TGCTTCCCCTGCTCAACCGGGCCATCTCCGCCGGCAAGGTCAAGGGCGGCCGTTACCCCGGTCTGTGGGAGAATATCGGTACGCCCGCGCAACTGGCCGCGCTGGATGCCGCATTGGAGCAAACTCGCTCCGGTCAACTCGGTTAACTTTTTCGCGAATAGATCACTCATGGACATCACCCCGTTTTCTACCCGCCGCGCCCGGCTTTTCGAGCAGATGAGCGGCGGCATCGCCGTCCTTCCCACTTCGGCGGAGCTGCTGCGCAACCGCGATACCCAGCACCCCTATCGGGCCGATAGCTATTTCCATTACCTGACCGGTTTCGGCGAACCGGAGGCAGTGTTGATACTGATCGCAGGCGATTCTCCCAAGAGCATTCTGTTTTGCCGCGACAAGGATCCCGACAAGGAAGTATGGGACGGCTTCCGTTGGGGTCCGGATGCCGCGCGGGAGACGTTTGGTTTTGATGAGGCGTATTCCATCAAGACATTCGACGCCAAGCTCGCCGAGTTGCTCGCCGACCAGCCGACTTTGTGGTTCTCGCTGGGTCAGGACCTGGCATGGGATGCGCGCATCGCCGCGGCTTTGAACGCCGTACGCGCCCAGGCGCGCGCCGGCAAACAGGCCCCGGCGGAGATACGCGATGTGCGGGCCACCCTCGACGGCATGCGGTTGATCAAGGATCACACCGAGATCGCCACCATGCGCCGCGCCGCGACCATCTCCTCGGCCGCGCATCGGCGCGCCATGCGCGCCGCGCAGCCGGGGCGTTTCGAATACGAAATCGAGGCCGAACTGCTGCACGAGTTTCGCAACCATGGCTGCCAGGCGCCCGCCTACACCAGCATCGTCGCCGGCGGGGCCAACGCCTGCATCCTGCACTATGTGGTCAACAACCAGCCGCTGCGTGACGGCGACCTGCTGCTGATCGACGCCGGCGGCGAACTCGACAGCTATGCTTCCGACATTACCCGCACTTTTCCGGTGAATGGCCGCTTCAGCGGGCCGCAGGCCGACATCTACAGCCTGGTGCTGGACGCTCAAAGCGCCGCCATCGCCGCCGTCAAGCCGGGAGCGACTTTCCTCGATCCGCACAATGCGGCGGTAAAAGTACTGGTGCAGGGCATGCTGGACATGAAACTGCTGCATGGTTCGCTCGATGGCGTCATCGAATCGGAAACCTACAAGCGTTTCTACATGCACCGCACCGGCCATTGGCTCGGCCTCGACGTACACGACGCCGGCTCCTACAAGAGCGGCGAGGAATGGCGCATCCTGCAGCCGGGCATGCTGCTGACCGTCGAGCCGGGCTGTTACATCCGCGCCGCCGACGACGTTCCCGCGGCCTTCCACGACATCGGCGTGCGCATCGAGGACGACGCGCTGGTGACCGAGACCGGCTGCGACATCATCACTCACGAAGCGCCGAAAACCATCGCCGCCATCGAAGCATTGATGGCCGAGGGAAAACGTGGCTGACGCATCCCAACCAGCGAGCCTAACGAGCCGGAATAGTCACCCCCTTTCTTGGGAAGGGGACAGGGGGAAAGGCTCACCAGTGCGCGGCCCCGCCGCCTACGATGGTGATGGGC
>CAYHXK010000532.1:969-1595 GCA_964360125.1 uncultured Sterolibacterium sp. | reverse complement strand
ATAGGCAACGCGCTGCGCCGGCACGAGCAGCGTAGTGACGGCATATACCAGCGTGGACTTTCCAGAACCGATATCGCCGGTCAGCAGCCCATTTTCGCCATCGAGCAGGAGTGTCCACACTCGCTGATCGAAGGTGCCCCAGTTATAGACTTCCAGGCGTTGCAAGCGAAACCCCGCTTGCTCGTCCCGCCCAGGAGAATCCATCTGGCTGCTCTCCGTCACTCCGCGCTCCCGGGGCTGCCATCGGCTTCGCTACCGGCGACGTGCGCACGATAGGCGGCAAGTCGCTGATCGAACTCGGACAGCCATTGGGCATTGACGAATGCCTTGGTAATGCGGCGCACCTCGATCATCTGCGGCTGGTTGCGCAGCCGCCGAATGAATCCCAGGTCCGCGATCTTGTTGAGATGCGTATCCACTTGGTCGATCAGCCGTGCCTCGTTGCTACCTGAAGGTAAGAAGACGCGAATCATTTCCACGATTTCGTCGCGAGAAAGAATCAAACGTGTTTCCTCGCCACTCGCATCGGACTCGACGAGTTTTTTTCGAAACAACGCCAACAGCAAGCTCACCGGAAAAGACAGCGGGCGCCGTATCACCAGGCGCGGCAATTCAGGCTCTCCTTC
>CAYHXK010000532.1:0-959 GCA_964360125.1 uncultured Sterolibacterium sp. | reverse complement strand
CCGGACGGGTACGCAAGAAGGCGTAACCCTCGGCCTCGTCGAACAACAATTCCAGTCCAAGCACCGCCACGTAGTCGCGCACACGTGCTTGCAGTGTCAGCAAATCTTGCCAGGCTTGGGCATCGTTCTCCTGGTACAGCACTCCCTTCATCAGGGCGATCAAGACCCGCGACAGCCCCATGCTTTGGCTCGTGCTATTTGCAGTTTCGTCGTTCATTTCACTCATTTCACGAAAATTACGCGGGGCAATGTCGCCTGCCTATGCATGCCGTCCGTATCTTGCCAATACACCGTGTCCGGCGATTGCTCGTCGAAAACGCCTTTATGATCCCCGCTCGCCAGGGTCAGATAAGCCACCAGTTCGGCAAGCCCTTGTTCCAGTGGATGCGCATCAAGCAACTCGGCGAGCGTTACTTGAGACCGCGCCTGCAAGGCTTGGCGCACCCTGGCCGCTAGCCGCGCCTTATCCACGATCACCTGATCGAATAAGGCCTCCGCCGCCACATTCTCATCGCCATCGACCAGAATATGGTCGGCAATCACTGGCCGCACGGGGGGCGAATACAGCGGACGTTCCATCGGCAATTCCAAGCTGGGCGCGGTTTCATCCACTTCCATGAAATCACCCGCAGGCGCCAAATTGCGCACGGCCAGCGCCTTGACTTCGATACCATGCAACACTTCCATGATGCGTCGATTTTCCAGGTAAGCCTGATCATCGAGATAGCGGCGCAACTGCATGGATAACAGCGCAACCGTACGCTGCGTGTGCTAGCCGGCGGTAAGCCAGTCGTAATGCACGCGCTTGATACGGCTATCCGGCGACAGCGCCTGTACCGCTGAGAGCCCAAACACCGCTTCCAGCAGCGCCGATAGCTCGTCCTGCCGCGCCGGAGACATAAGGAAGTCCCAGAACGCGCGAAAACTTCTGCCCTGATCGGAATCGGCAATCGCATCCC
>CAYHXK010000531.1:0-1597 GCA_964360125.1 uncultured Sterolibacterium sp. | reverse complement strand
CGAGCAGCACTATCTCGAGAACACGGCGATTCTAGTGACGCGCCTCTATGACTGTCATGGTGGCGCAGTGGAAGTCACGGACTTCGCGCCCCGCTTCGGTCAGTACGGCCGCATGTTCCGTCCCATGATGCTGGTGCGACGGGTCAAGCGTCTTTGCGGCAGTCCGCGTTTGACCCTGCGCCTGCGTCCGACCTGTGATGACGGTGCCGGCCGCCCTCAGGTCACATGGGGCAGCAACCATATCCGCTATGTAGCGCCGGCGCTCACGCTGCGGCTGACCACCGATGCCTCATTGACCGCGATACAGAAGGAAACTCCCTTCTTTCTTGAGGATACCGTCACGCTGCTCCTGGGGGCAGACGAAACCGTGCACGAGGCGGCCGGCGAAGTCGGCCGCCGCTTTCTCGAGGAAACCGCCCAGTATTGGCGCGAGTGGGTGCGCTTCCTGGCGATTCCCTACGAATGGCAGGAGGCCGTGATTCGCGCGGCGATCACCCTCAAGCTCAACGCCTATGATGACACCGGCGCCATCGTTGCCGCCATGACCACCTCCATCCCCGAGGCGCCTGGCAGCGGCCGCAACTGGGATTACCGCTACTGCTGGCTGCGCGATGGCTATTTCGTGGTCAATGCCCTGAACCGCTTGGGGGCGACCCGCACCATGGAGCGCTACCTCGGCTACATCGTCAATATCGCCGCGAATGCCGGGGGCGGTCCGCTGCAGCCGGTCTACGGCATCGATGGCCGGGCGGAACTGGACGAACGGGAAGTGCTTGCGCTGGCGGGCTATCGCGGCATGGGGCCGGTGCGCATCGGTAACCTGGCTTACCGCCAGGTCCAGCATGATGTCTATGGTTCGGCCATCCTCGCGGCAACCCACATTTTTTTCGACCAGCGCCTGGCCCGGCGCGGCGATGAAGCGCTGTTCCACCGTCTCGAACTCCTGGGCGAGCAGGCCAAGCGCTGCTACGACCAGCCGGATGCCGGCCTCTGGGAGTTGCGCGGCAGCGCGCGCGTACATACCTTCTCCGCCGTGATGTGCTGGGCGGCCTGCGATCGCCTTGGACGGATCGCCGGCCGGTTGGGATTGGCCGAGCGCGCCGCCTACTGGCTCGATCAGTCGCGGCGGATTCATGAAACCATCAGCCGGCGTGCCTGGAGCGAACGGCGCGGCGCCTTCGTCTCCACCTTCGAGGGCGAGGCGATGGATGCGAGCCTGCTGCTGCTGGCCGAGGTCGGCTTCCTCGATGCGGCCGACCCGCGCTTTGCCGCCACGGTCAACGCCGTCGAGAAGGATTTGCGCCGCGGCGATTTCATTTTCCGCTACGTCGAAAAGGACGACTTCGGCGAGCCGGAGAATGCCTTCCTCGTCTGCACCTTCTGGTATGTCAATGCCCTGGCCGCGCTGGATCGCCGCGAGGAGGCACGCGCGCTCTTCGAAAAACTGCTGGCCTGTCGCAACCGCCATGGCTTGTTGGCGGAACACATCGATCCGAAGAGCGGCGAGCAGTGGGGCAATTTCGTCCAGACCTATAGTATGGTCGGACTCATAAATGCCGCCATCCGATTGTCCATCCGCTGGGATCAGGCATTCTGA
>CAYHXK010000530.1:0-1601 GCA_964360125.1 uncultured Sterolibacterium sp. | reverse complement strand
AGACCACCCCCGTGCCATGAAATCGTTCAAAGACAGGATTTACGCCCCCACCCCCAACCCCCGCCCAGGCGGGGGCTACAAATTGCTCGCTGCGCTCGTGGGTTACGGGGCGCTTCGTAACGGTGTTTCACGCTAAATGACCCGCATCCCACAGGGATTCCCTTCGGTCATCGTCACCCGGCGCATGCCGCTCAAGGCCAGCCTGATGCTCGAGCAGCAAGGCATCCCGCCCTTGCTGGCCAGGCTCTATGCGGCGCGCGGCATCGCCCGCCCGGAAGAACTCGACACGCAGTTGTCGGCGCTGTTGCCGCCCAGCCAGCTGCGCGGCGCCGAGGAGGCGGCCTGCCTGCTGGCCGACGCCATCGCCGCGCAACAGCGCCTGCTGATCGTCGCCGACTACGACTGCGACGGCGCCACCGCCTGCGCCGTGGGTCTGCGCGCGCTGAAGAGCTTCGGCGCCAGGGTCGATTACCTGGTGCCCAACCGTTTCGAATACGGCTACGGCCTGACGCCGGAGATCGTGCAACTCGCCGCGCGGGCTGCGGTCAAGCCCGGCCTGCTGATCACCGTCGACAACGGCATCGCCAGCGTCGAGGGCGTGGCCGAGGCCAGGCGGCTCGGCATGGCCACCCTCATCACCGACCACCACCTGCCGGGCGACGCGCTGCCCGATGCCGCCGTCATCGTCAACCCCAACCAGCCCGGCTGCGGCTTTCCCAGCAAGGCGCTGGCCGGGGTCGGGGTGATGTTCTATGTCATGCTGGCGCTGCGTGCCGAATTGCGCCGGCGCGGCGGCTTTGCCGATCGGCCCGAACCGAATCTCGCCGCGCTGCTCGACCTGGTCGCCCTGGGCACTGTCGCCGACGTGGTGCCGCTCGACCGCAACAACCGCATCCTGGTGGCGCAGGGACTCGCGCGCATGCGCCAGGGCCGCATGCAGCCCGGCATCCTGGCCTTGTTCCGCGCGGCGGGGCGCAGCGCGGAAACGGCCTCGACCTTCGACCTGGGCTTCGCCCTCGGCCCGCGCCTGAATGCCGCCGGGCGGCTGTCCGACATGGCGCTGGGCATCGAATGCCTGAGCACCGACGACCCGGCGCGGGCGCTCAACATCGCCCAGCAACTCGATGCCCTCAACCGCGAACGGCGCGTGATCGAAGTCGGCATGCAGGAGGAGGCGCTGTTGCTGCTCGAGCGCATCCAGGCCGATGGCGACGGCGCGGGTGGCCTGGACGGCCGCGCCAGCCTCGCCCTGTTCGACCCGACCTGGCATCAGGGCGTGATCGGCATCCTCGCCTCGCGCATCAAGGATAAGCTGCACCGCCCGACCTTCGCCCTGGCCCGCGGCAACGCGGGCGAAGTGAAAGGCTCCGGCCGCTCGATTCCCGGCCTGCACCTGCGCGACGCGCTGGACCTGGTCGCCAAGCGCCACCCGCATCTGCTGTTGCGCTTCGGCGGCCACGCCGCCGCCGCCGGGGTAACTTTGCGCGAGACCGATCTGCCGCTGTTCGAGCAGGCCTTCGAGGAAGTGGTGCAAGCCCTGCTCTCCCCCGCCGACCTGACGCGCACGCTGGAAACCGACGGCGCGCTGGAAACCGGCCACA
>CAYHXK010000529.1:0-1601 GCA_964360125.1 uncultured Sterolibacterium sp. | reverse complement strand
GATGGTCTCGCCCTTGCCGGCGCCGTCCTGGCCGCTGACCAGGACGATGACCGGGATCTTGCCCTGTTCCTTCAGGTCGTACTGTGCGTCGAGCAAGGCCGCGCGCAGTTCAGGCACTTTCTTGCGATAGGTTTTCTTGTCGATCTTGTGGCCGATTTCCGAAGATTCGAACATAGCCAGTCTCCCTAAAAGTCGCCCCACAGCGCCATGATCGCCGCCATTGCCGCCAGTCCGGCGGTCTCCGTGCGCAACACCCGCGGCCCCAGCGTCACTGCCTGGAAGCCGACCGACAGCGCCGATTTTTCTTCGGCCTCGTCGAAGCCGCCTTCCGGCCCGATCAGCAGGCTCACTGCGGCAAGCGGCCGCGGCAAGTCCTTCAGGCGCACGCCATGCTGCGGCGACAACAGCAAACGCGCTTCATTTTCACCCACCGGCTGCGCCAGGTAATGAGGCAGATCAAGGAGTGCGCCGATTCTGGGCAGGCGATTGCGGCCGCATTGCTCGCAGGCCGCCACCGCCACCTGCCGCCAATGAGCAGCGCGCTTTTCCGCGCGCTCCCGGTCTCCAGCCAGACGCACCACGCAGCGCTTGGCCTGCAAGGGCTGGATTGCCGCCGCCCCCAGTTCCACCGCCTTCTGCACCACCCAATCCATCTTGTCGCCGGCGGGCAAGGCCTGCGCCAGCGTCAGCGCCAGCGGCGCCTCGCGCTCGACGTCGCGCCAATCGGCCAACTCCACCCGCAGCATGCGCCCGGCTTCCGTCACCCGCCCCGGATATTCGCCCCCCAGGCCATCGAACAGCACCAGTTCGTCGCCGACCCGCAAGCGCAGCACGCGCAAGGCATGATGCGCCGCTTCCGGCGGCAGGCAAACGGAGCGGCCGGCTTGCAGATCAATCGGGCAATAAAAGCGGGAAATCATATTGGCATTATATTTCGCCCGCTGCGGGAGCGACAGTTGCGTTCCCAGTTGTCGTCTGTCGGCCTAAGAAATTGGGTAAGACGGCGAAGTCGCTTTCGCGGCATTTCCGCTTGCCCACAATCCCATGGCCGCTTAGGTGCGGCGCGCCTCTCTGACAAATTCAGCAAAACGCCGCTGCAGTTCCGGCAAGCCGTCGCTCACCGCATCAAGCCTGGATTCCTTGGCCGTCTCTTCCAGGCGGTCGGCCCACTCCAGCAACGCCTTGGCGCCGACATTGGATGCAGCCCCCTTGATGCTGTGCGCGTGACGGCGCGCGTCCTCTGCTTGCCCCAGTTCCAGCGCCGTCTTGAGGCACGCCAAGTTCCTCGGCGCCTCGTCGATAAACATTTCGATCATGCTATCCAGCAGTTCGGCATCGTTGCCCATGCGCTCCAGCGCGCCGGCGCGGTCGAAGACGGGTAGCGACGGCAGGCTGGTTGCGCCATGCGCCGCAGCCCTCACCGTGGCCGTAGAGTCATCGAGCGGTTTCTCCGCCTGCTGGCGCGTCACGCCAGGCGTGTTCATGGCCCCATTCGAGACCAAGCGCGTCGTCAGCCAGCGCTTGAGGGTATCGGCAAGCGTCAGCAGATCGATCGGCTTGGATAAATAATCGTCCATGCCCGCCGCTAGCGCTCGTTCGCG
>CAYHXK010000528.1:0-1601 GCA_964360125.1 uncultured Sterolibacterium sp. | reverse complement strand
GGTCCTGCGGCTATTTCGTGGGGCCCACGGTGGGCGCCTCCTTGGCGAGTGGATAGCCGCCGAGTCCCCAATCGTCCATGGAGTCCATCAGGACGGCGACTTTTTTCTGTCCCAGCTTCTCCAGCAGCAGGAAAGCCAGAGCCGAGCTTGCGTTCAACCCGCCATCGGACACGATCACCGCCTCAAAGGCCGCATCGACGCCGGCGGCGCCCAGCACGTCGGCCAGTTTCCCGGGTGTGGCAAGGTGGCGCTTGAAGACATCCGCGGGGATGTTGACGGCGTACGGCACATGCCCCTGTTGGTAGGCCTCCGCCGAACGCACATCCACGACGCTCAGTTTGGCCACGCCGAAGCTGCGCAACATCGGGTTGCCCCATGAGGCGAGCCAGTTCTTCTCGCGCTGCAGGTTCGGCGCGTCGTAGGTCCAGTAAGGCAGGCCTCGCTCGTCGCGCAGCCACTCCAACTGGGACTCCTTGTAGAGCTTGACCTTGGGATAGTTCAGCATGAACTTCATGGTAAAGAACGGCAGACTGGCGGCGATGCCCCCGCCGCAATGGGTGTGGACCTGCTGTTCGGGCTTGACGCCCAGGTAGGTCAGCATCCGCCGAATCTCCTCGGCGGTTTTGAAGGTCTTGTCCGCATTGAAGTAATCCGCACTGGGCGTCATGATGGCATGGGGGATATGGCCGGCCCGGTCGAAAAACTTGGCGCCGCCAAAGTGGTAGCCGGGCTCCAGCGCCTCGACCAGCGCGTTGTTGGCCGGGTCGCCGGAGGCCACCAGAAATTCCGGCAGCCGGACGCGCACGTCCTCCCTGAGCTTGGCGCCGCGGAATGTTCCCGGCTTGGGGGCAGGGCTGGCATCTTTTGTGACCGCGCCGCCCGTCGCCTGCCACTTGGCAATGCCGCCGTCGAGGACGAACAGATCTTCGGCCGGGAAGCCGTGATAGTAGAGGTCGAAGAACAGGCTGGTCGCAATGTAAGTGCCGCCTTGATCGTAAATCACGACCTTCTTCCCGGCGCTGACGCCCCAGGACTGCATGCGCCGTTGCATTTCGGCGGCGGGAATTTCGCGGCCACCGAAGCTGACCAAATCGACGGTTACCGCGCCGGGAATGTGCTGCGCCGAGTTCATCTGGCCGAACGATGCCTCGAGCAGGACAACATCTTCGCGATTGAGGTTCTTTGCGAGCCATTCAACGCCGACCAGATTGCCGGTGATTCCTTCTGCCGCCATCAAAGGCTGCGCTGCGAGCAGGCAGATTGCAACTGCAAGAAGGAAGCAACGCCGTGTTTGCTTGCCGGCTATCGTCAGTGAATTCATTTCCATCTCCGGTTGAGTTGTCATCCGCGCAATCCGGAGCACCTTACGGTAGTCGTTGCGGGAGTTCAACAGCCATGTGACGAATTGCCGGAAATGCGGCGTGACTTGCCGATTCGAGCGACAGGCTGCGAATCTGACGCCGAAACAGATGAAGACGCTGATCACCCGCGCCGGCGAAGCGAGTTTAGCGGCCGGCCGGGCTGGTGGCATGGAGCAAGGGAAGCCGCAGGCCGGGGCGGCGGGGTGCGTTTCTTTGGGTACTTTCTTGTCGCATCACAAG
>CAYHXK010000527.1:0-1603 GCA_964360125.1 uncultured Sterolibacterium sp. | reverse complement strand
CGCTCCGGACTGCCGCAGCACTGCTTGAATTTCCTGCCGCTGCCGCAAGGGCATGCGTCGTTGCGGTCGGCCTCGGACTCGGCGCGGCGAAAGTTCCCGGCTTCGCCGGAAGGCTGCCTGGCTCTCCAGTAGTCGTAGATCGCCGACACCAGTTCGGGCAGGTTTTCCTGGGCCTGGGCGATGGCGAGCTGTTCTTCCGCCGGCGACATCCAGCGCTCGTGGTGTTTTTCCGCATCTTCCCGGAGCATGCCGTTGAGCAGGAAGAAGGGTTGCAGCATCTCCGATAAATCCTCGGCATGTTCGCCGGCGGAATCGTACCAGTCGTTGCCCAATTGCGAACCGTAAATGTAAGCATCGGCCCAGGTGGCGAAATCCAGATCTTCGGGATCGTCGGCGAACGGATAGAGGATCAGCTCCCAGTCGTCCCCCTGCTGCAGCGTGGCGGCGATGTCGTTGTAGAAGCGCATGACCAGGTCGAGCACTTCGCCGGCCTGCAACTCCGATTCATAGGCGGGGCTTTCGCCGAGGGCGGCGGTGAGCCAGACGCTCGGCGGAACGGTCTGCGGTCCGCTGACCACGGCGCAGATCAAGGCCTGCAATTCATCCAGTTGCATCGCCTCGTCCTTGAAAACCGGGGAGTCGAGCAATTCCTCAAGACGGTCCAGGTCGGCTTCGGAGAAGGTTTGCGGTGGATTCATGATCGGTACGGGTCGGCGGCGAAGAGCCTGCTGAAATTGGTCCTGAATCCGCAGTCTACCCCTTAATGCTATTGCAATGAAGAGGCGTGGGGGAACCCGAATCCGGCATAATCGCCCAGGATCATGGCGTGAGCCTGGGCGAAACCCGCGAACTATCCGGATGACGAGGGGTTGGACATGAATCAGACCGAGCGTTTCTACAAGATCGAGCAAATGCTGCATGATCGGAACAGTGTCACTTTCCGGCAGTTGCTGGAGTCCCTCGAAGTCTCGCGCGCCACCCTGAAACGCGACCTGCAATATCTGCGCGACCGCCTGAACGTCCCCATCGTTTACGACCGCGCTGCCGGCGGCTACCGCTTCGAGGCGCCCGGCCGCGATTCAGGCAAACACGCCAAGCACGAATTGCCGGGCCTGTGGTTCAACGCCTCGGAGATCCACGCGCTGCTGATGATGCAGAACCTGCTGGAGAAAGTGCAGCCGGGACTGCTCGGGCCGCACATCGCGCCCTTGCAGACGCGCCTGAAAAGCCTGCTGGGCAGCCGGGACGACGCCCCCGAGGAAGTCGCCCGGCGCATCCGCATCCTGCATGCCGCCAAGCGCCGCACCGAGCTGAAGCATTTCGACCTGATCGCCTCGACGCTGCTCAAGCGCCGCCGCCTGTTCATCCGCCATTACAGCCGTGGCGCCGACCGCGAGACCGAGCGCGAGGTGTCGCCGCAGCGCCTGATCTATTACCGCGACAACTGGTACCTGGATGCCTGGTGCCACTTGCGCCGGGAGGTGCGCAGTTTCGCGGTGGACGCGATCCGCCGCGCGGAAATGCTCGACAAGAAAGCCAGGGAGGTCGCCAAGCGCGAAATGGACGCGGTGCTCGGCGCCGGCTACGGCATCTTCGCCGGCGC
>CAYHXK010000526.1:1237-1615 GCA_964360125.1 uncultured Sterolibacterium sp. | reverse complement strand
GCAGTCGCATGACGATCGACTCGCCATGGACACCGGGCAGGGCCGACACCCGGATGTCCATTTCCGCGCCGCCGGCGCGCATCGAAATCCGGCCATCCTGCGGCAGGCGGCGCTCGGCGATGTCCATGCCGGAGATCAGCTTGATTCTCGATGCAACGGCGTCGAAACGGGCGCGTGGCTGGCTCATGCGCATCTGCAAAACCCCATCCACCCGGTAACGCACTTCAAACGCGGTTTCTTCGGGTTCGATATGCACATCCGAGGCGTTTTCGTCGATAGCTTGCGCCAGGATGTTGCTGACGAGTTCGATGATCGGCGCTTCCTCCGCCAGTTCGCGCAAGTGCGCAACTTCGTCGGCATACTCGGCGCGGGAGCTTG
>CAYHXK010000526.1:0-1227 GCA_964360125.1 uncultured Sterolibacterium sp. | reverse complement strand
GGAGCTTGGCGCAATCAGTGCAAGCAGGCGTTCCAGATCCTGGGTCCGGACAAAATGCCAGTTCAGTGGATGGTCGACGAAGGCAACAGACAGCGTTTCCTGCAGGTAGCTGTCGATGGGGTTGCGCGCGGCGCAATGGATCGTCCCGTCCATGCCTTCCCATACCGCCAATTGCTGGTCGGAAAACCACTCGGGAGCGAGTCCGCTCGCCAGGATCGCATTGGATACCTCGACAGACTGGGTGGGCAGTTGATCGGCAGCCAACAGGGCCAGTCCGAGTTGCTCCGACAAGACCGGCAGCAAGGCGTCTTCCGACAGGGCGCCCATCCGCACCAGGATGGATCCCAAGCGCCCCTTGAATTGGGCTTGGAAGGCGAGCGCCTTGTCCAGGTCCTGCCGGGTTATCAATTCGCCCTCAAGCAACAGCGCGCCTATGACAGCTGTCTGACTTCTGGTGTGTTGCCCGGCGGAAATCGTCATCTGATAAATTTCCTGATTAGCCTCGCGCAGAATGATACCCGAAGGAATGCCCGGCCGCCGCGATTACAGCTTGCTACAAACCGGCATCGCCGCGCAACGCGGCAGCCTTGTCGGTGTTCTCCCAGGTAAACTCCGGCTCGTCCCGCCCGAAGTGGCCGTATGCCGCCGTCTTTGAATAGATCGGGCGCAGCAGATCGAGCGCCTGGATGATGCCCTTGGGCCGCAGGTCGAAGTGCCTGGCGATCAGTTCGACGATTTTTTCCTCGCTGACTTTGCCGGTGCCGAAGGTATCGACCATCAGCGAGACCGGCCTTGCTACCCCAATGGCATAGGCAACCTGGACCTCGCAGCGATCCGCCAGGCCGGCGGCGACGATGTTCTTGGCCACGTAGCGGGCAGCGTAGGCAGCGGAACGGTCGACCTTGGATGGGTCCTTGCCGGAGAAAGCGCCGCCGCCGTGGTGCGCGGCGCCGCCGTAGGTATCGACAATGATTTTACGTCCGGTCAGGCCGCAGTCGCCATGCGGGCCACCGACGACAAAGCGGCCGGTCGGGTTGACCAGGTAGCGCGTCTTGGCAGTCAGCATTTCCTTGGGCAGCACCGGCTTGATAATTTCCTCGATCACGGCTTCCGACAATTGGGCGTGGGAGATTTCCGGGCTGTGCTGGGTGGAAACAACCACGGTATCGATATCCACTGGCTTGCCATCCACGTATCGCACCGTCAACTGACTCTTGGCATCCTTGC
>CAYHXK010000525.1:0-1617 GCA_964360125.1 uncultured Sterolibacterium sp. | reverse complement strand
ACCCAGGGGTGATCGGGGATCGCAAAAGCCAAGGACAGGGGCATGGGAGTGTCGCGACCGAGGCATTCGGCGCTTTCTGCCGCTAACGAGGGCGCGACACTCCCATGCCCCTGCGCGCCAAGGTGCGCCTGCAACACGCGGCGGTTGAAGGTTTGAGTAATGCTATTGGTGGTGATGAAGCCGAAGCGCGAGAGCTTGCCCGCGCTAACAAGCTCAGCCGCGTGATGCCACCAGAACATGACGAAATCCGCCGAGTCGGGCATGTCCTGCCACACAGCACGTAACGCTTCGACATAGCCATCGCCAAGTGCAACGCGCATACGCTTGTTGCCGATGAAGGGCGGATTACCCACCACCACATCCGCTGCCGGCCATTCGGCACGGGTTGGATTTTCGTAACGCTCCTGCGTCACCCGCGCACTCTCGTCCGGCACTGGTTCGCCGGTGACGTGATGCGCCTTCATGCTCTTGCCGTCCCAGCGCGAGACGGCAACACCGCGCTGGTCCATGACGTGCTCCATATTGTCGTAGGCCAGCACCGCGTCGCGGCATTCGATGTTCTTGAAATCGCGCAGCACCGGCTGGGGCGGCAGGCCGGCGCCGCGGGTGCGGAAGTGCCATTGCAGGTAGCCGATCCACAGCACCAGTTCGGCGATGGCGGCGGCGCGCGGGTTAATCTCCAGGCCGAGGAACTGGTGCGGGTCGACGGCGAAGCCTTCGGTTTCGAGCTGGGCCTGGCCGTGGCCGAATTCGTGGAGCTGGTTGAGCACTTCGCCTTCGAGGCGCTTCATGTGCTCCAGCGTGACGTACAAGAAATTGCCGCTGCCGCAGGCCGGGTCGAGCACGCGCAGTTCGCAGAGTCGGCGGTGGAAGGCGCGGATTTCGGCGATGGCCTCCTTGTCCTTGCCTTCGTTGGCGAGCAGCAGGGCGGCGGCCTGGACGAAGGTCCAGCTCTTGCGCAGCGGCTCCATGACGGTGGGCAGCACCAGGCGCTCGACATAGGCGCGCGGCGTGTAGTGGGCGCCCAGGGCGTGGCGCTCTTCCGGCACCAGCGCGCGCTCCAGCAGGGTGCCGAAGATGGCCGGCTCGACCAGGGTCCAGTCGGCGCGGCTGGCCTGAATCAACAACGCGATCTGCTCGCGGGTCAACGGGATCACGTCGGGCATCTTGAACAGCTTGCCGTTGAAGCGCGGCAGGGCGGCGCGGATGGCGACGGAGAATTCGCCCTTGTCCATGGCGCGCCACAGCTCGCCGACCAGCGGGACGAACTGTGGCGGATTGTCCTTGAGGCTGCGCAGCAGTTCCGAGAAACTACCCTTGGGGATCAATTGCACGTCCTCGGCGAACATCGAAAACAGACAGCTGGTGAGGAAGCCGGCGACATGCTCCGGCGAATGTCCAGACCCGCCGGCACCCTCCAGCGAGCGCGCCACCTCGGCCAGGTGGGCGGCGATTTCACGAGTAACCCGCGCGGTTTTTCTGGCCGGGTCGAGCGCCAGCGGCTCCAGCCAGAGTTGGCGCAGGCGCTCGCGGATCTCCTGGCGGGCCAGGTCGGCCAGGGCGATGCGATGGCTGCGCGGATCGGGGTAGGGTGTGTAGGTCGCGCCGCTGCGCGAG
>CAYHXK010000524.1:0-1622 GCA_964360125.1 uncultured Sterolibacterium sp. | reverse complement strand
TCGCCACGCCCCTTAGGGGCTCGCGATGATGGACTTATTTAGATGCTCCCTAGACGGACACACTGCCGCGCCGCGCGGATCCGCGCATCGGCAGACTCAAGGACGCATGGACGCATGGCCCTCATGCGCTATTTCCTCGCCCCACGGACCAGTTGCCAGCACGCGTCGAATCATCCAGCGCGACAGCAACGCCGCGGCGAGTCCGCCGAATCCCAGGCAGGCCAGCACCAGGGAAATCCCGAATCTGTCGGCGCAATAACCGCTGAGGGCGCTGCCGAGAGGTGCGGCCGACACCGACAGGAAACGCATGGTCGTCGTCATGCGTCCGAGCATGGCATCCGGCGTCACCATCTGCCGCATCGCCAGATAGTTCACCGTATAGGCAGTCGCCCCCGCCTCCACCAGAAACATCGCGGCGCCGGCCAGGATGACCGCCCAGGCACCTTGTGGCACCTGGGAGTAGGCGATAAAACCCAAGGCTGTTAATGCCAGCCCGAACACGATGACCGCATGCTTGCCGAGTTGCCGGTTCAAGCGATGCACCGAAGTAGCCCCGGCCAGCGCTCCCAGCGCGCCGATGGCGTTGACCACGGCCAGCTGCGATGCGGTGAGATGCAGTCCGCGCGTCGCATACAGCACATACAGCGCCATGAAGCCGTCAACCAGGAAGATGAACATTGCAGCCATCAGCGCAAACGCACGCAGCAGCGGATGCCGCCAGACAAAGCGCAAACCTTCGCCCATGTCGACCAGCACCGGACTCTTCGAGACGGTGAGCGCGGCTTCGCGAAACCGTATCGACCCCACCAGCATGGCCGCGACAAGAAATGCCAGCGCATCCAGCGTCACCGCCATGGGCGCGCCCAGCCATCCAACCAGCATGCCCGCCAGAACGGGGCCGAGCAGGCCGGCGATGCTGGTTGCCGAGGCTTGCTTGCTGTTGGCTTCGACCAGACGCTCGCGGCCAACCAGTTGAGTAATGAATATCTGCGCCGCCGAGCCGCCGATGCAGAAACCGGTACCCACCAGAAAATCCACTGCATACAACAAGGGCATCGAGAGGACATCGAACATTACCGCCAGCGGAACGGCGGCCAGCGCCGCACAACCGAGCAGGTTGAAGCCTACAATCACGGCGCGCTTGCGGTTGCGGTCCAGCCATACGCCGGCAGGCAGTGAAAACAGCACGAATGGAAGCGCGCCGCAGGCAAACAGAATACCCATCTGACTGGCGCTGGCATGCAGAATCTGCACAGCCGTGAGCGGCAGCGCGAGTTGCGACACACTGCCGCCGAGGACGGACACCGTGGCGGCAATCCACATCCTGAAGTAGTTTTTGTTACGCAGCAAACTGCCTGCCGGGACCAACGCCTTGAGAGGTGTCAGATTGAAAAGTGCGGTGAAATTCATGCTAAAACTCCTGCGGCTTGCTTGTGGCAAACGCTACACTGGGACGATGGCGCATAGGCCAAGGACCGGCACAGCAGAAAACAGCGGGGGAATTGATTGGATGAATCAGAGTCCCGCCTTGAATGTCGGCGGGCTGTTGCTTGCCGGCCTAGATGCCCTCTGTACCCTCTGGGGCACAAGTACCCTCTGGGGCACAAGTACCCTCTGGGGCA
>CAYHXK010000523.1:0-1631 GCA_964360125.1 uncultured Sterolibacterium sp. | reverse complement strand
GCCGCTAACACCGGGGAGTTGACGGTGATTGGTCTGGCGCCGCGCAGCGGATAGCACGTCGCACCGCGGCCGAGACGCTCTTCACCATCCGCTGGGCGGTCACATGACAGGCCGAACGCTTGCAATGAGCCGGAGTCGAAACTTTCGATTGGCCGCCGCATATCCTTGCAATTGGCCGACACTGAAGCTTGCAATTGGCCGTCATGCCCGCTGACCACATCTATCCCCGTTTTGCCGAACCCGGCCTGGTCGAGGCGCTGGCCGATACGCCCGTTGTCCTGATTCACGGACCGCACCAGTGCGGCAAGACCACGCTGGCGCGCATGGCGGGCCAGAAACGGGGCTACGCCTATTTCAGCTTCGACGACGACCTGACTGCGCTTCACATAGGCGCGGATGTAGGCGGGTAACAGCCGTACCTCAATGCCATGACCGCGCACAGCGTGAGCCTACAAAGAGGGGGAGTCCATCCCATCACTCCAGAGGGACGCTGCGCCGGCAAGCCGGCTCCGCGCCCCTGAGCTTGAACCTTGGGAACCCACAGTGGGCGAGTTTTGGCATGAAGCCAGGATCCTGGTTGACGGGAGTATGCCTAAACAGACATAGTTCACTATGTCGAAGCAGCCCCGCAAGCCTATTAAATGGGTCGGATCGGCGAAACGCGATCTGGATGCCATGCCCGAAGATGTGAAGGATGTGTTCGGGCACGCCATTGATCTTGCACAAGCGGGTGGGAAACACTTGGATGCAAAAGTGATGGCCGGGTTTGGATCGGCCGGCGTGTTGGAGGTGGTTGAGGATTTTCGTGGTAACACTTATCGCGCTGTCTATACGTTCAAGCTTGCCGGATGGATCTACGTCCTGCACTGTTTCCAGAAGAAGTCCAAGAGCGGAATCAAAACGCCCAAGGAAGATATTGATCTGATTAACACTCGCCTCAAGGCTGCGAAGCTGGATTTCGAGGCATGGCAATCCAAGCAAGGAGCACAGTGATGAGTCGACAAACTGAAATTACCATTGAAGAAGGTAGCGACAACGCATACGCCGACCTAGGTTATGCCGATGCTGCCGAGATGCAACGCAAGTCCCAGCTCGTTGCCGAGATCGCTCGTTCAATAAAGGCACGCCACTTAACGCAAAAAGGTGCCGCAGTGCTACTTGGTATCGACCAATCGAAGGTCTCACGCATCACTCGAGGCCAGTTCCGCGGCGTCAGCGAAGCCAAGCTTCTTGAGTTGGTAACCAAGTTGGGTCGCGACGTGAAGATCGTCGTTGGTCCTGTGCGGCGGCGCGCCGGAAAGATTGAATTGCAGTTTGCCTGACTTGATCCGGGTTCGTTTTTGCACGCTGTCAAGCCGCCGATGGCCCCAAATTCATCCGGAGCCGCATGAGCCTCATCGGCAGTCGATCGCGATTCGGCGACGGAAAATCAACTTTAGGGTTTCGAACGGCAGGTTCTATAAAAGCTGAATTTCCGGTTCTGTTAAGGGTTGTATGACGTCTGCCCTGAGGAAAGGGCGTGGCAAGGCACGGAGGGCAGGTGTTGTACAGACCTTGTCCAGGAGTCACATCAGTTGCTCGGCGGCGAGCGCCATGATCTCCTGCTTGGGGATCATCGCTTGGCCTCGCGC
>CAYHXK010000522.1:0-1632 GCA_964360125.1 uncultured Sterolibacterium sp. | reverse complement strand
TTGCGCCGCAGGCACCAGCTCACGTGCAGGCTGCGTTGGGCGCGCGTGATGCCGACGTAGAGCAGGCGCCGCTCCTCCTCGATGCGGCCTTCCGCTTCCGCATCGCGGTGCGGCAGGATGCCCTCCTCCACGCCGACCAGGAACACATGCTTGAACTCCAGCCCCTTGGCCGCATGCAGCGTGGCGAGCTGGACCGCATCGGTATCCGATTGGTTCTTCTCGAGCAGGGTGATCAGCGCCACGGTCTGGGTGAGTTCGAGCAGGTTCTTGCTGTCCTCCTCGCCTTTTCTGCTCAGCCAGTCGACAAAATCGCGCACGTTGCCCCACTTGGCCTCGGCCTCGCGCGCATCGTAGGTTTCGAACAACCAGCTTTCGTAGTCGATCGCCTTGAGCAGGTCTTCCAGCACCTGCCCGGCCGGTTCGCGCGCCGCACGGCTTTCCATGCGGTTGATGAACTGGCCGAACTCATGCAGAGCCTGCAACTGCCTGGCATTCACCTGGCTCGCCGCGCCGGCTTCGAATGCGGCTGCAAACAAGCTGGCGTTGCGTTGCCCGGCGTAGCGGCCGAGCGCCTCCAGCGTCGCGCCGCCGATGCCGCGTTTGGGCGTGGTCACGGCGCGGATGAAGGCCGGATCGTCGTCGCCGTTACTGATCAGGCGCAGGTAGGCGATCAGATCCTTGATCTCGGCGCGATCGAAAAACGACTGGCCGCCCGACATCGTATAGGGAATCTTGTGGTTGCGCAATTGCTGCTCGAAGGCGCGCGCCTGGTGGTTGCCGCGATACAGCACGGCGTAGTCGCTGTAGCGGCCGCGATGGTCGAACTTGTGCGCCATCAGCTTCATCGTCACCAGTTCCGCCTCGTGTTCGCCATCGCGGCAGGCGCTGGCCTGGATCATGACGCCATGCCCATGCTCGGACCACAGGCGCTTCTCGAAAAGTTTCGGATTGTGGGCGATGAGACAGTTGGCGGCCTTGAGGATGCGCGTGGTGGAACGGTAGTTCTGTTCCAGCTTGATGATTTTCAGCCGCGGAAAATCCCGCTGCAGGGCGTTCAGATTCTCGGCGTCGGCGCCGCGCCAGGCGTAGATAGACTGGTCGCCGTCGCCGACCGCGGTGAAAGCGGCGCGCACCCCGGCCAGCAACTGGAGCAGGCGGTACTGGCAGCGGTTGGTGTCCTGGTACTCGTCCACCAGCAGATGGCGCAGCCGTCCCTGCCAGCGCGTCAACACTTCCGGCTCGGCATCGAAAAGCTCTGCCGGCAGGCGGATCAGGTCGTCGAAATCGACCGACTGATAAGCGCGCAGCGTCCGCTGGTATTCTGCATAGAGGCGGGCAGCGGCCAGTTCCACGGGTTCCTGCGCCAGCGCGAGCGCCTGCTCGGGCCCGGCCAGGTTGTTCTTCCACATCGAGATGCGGCTGTGCACGGCGCGGAGTTGCGCCTTGTCGGGATTACCCAGGAGTTCGGCCAGAATGGCGGCGCTATCGCTGGCATCGAGAATCGAGAAGCTGGGCTTGAGGCCGCAGTGCTTCGCCTCCTGGCGCAGGATGCGCGCCCCCAGGGCGTGGAAGGTACTCAGCGTCAATCCCTGCAGCGGCCTCCCCGGCAGCAACCGGGCGACACGCTCCTGC
>CAYHXK010000521.1:0-1634 GCA_964360125.1 uncultured Sterolibacterium sp. | reverse complement strand
CTGATCGATCAGTCGGCCCTTGAAATCGTCGAAACGGCAAAGCGTACCGGCGCAGTCGTGCGTGGCCCCGTGCCCCTGCCGACGCGTATCGAACGTTTCAACATTCTCCGCTCGCCGCATGTCAATAAGACCTCGCGCGACCAGTTCGAAATTCGCACACATTTGCGCTTGATTGACATCATCGATCCGACCGACAAGACCGTCGATGCCTTGATGAAGCTGGATCTGCCGGCTGGCGTGGATGTAGAAATCAAGTTGCAGTAACTGTAAGAAAGCAGCACGTAGTGAGTGGGGATGGGTGACTTTCCCGCACTTTTGGTGATTAGCCGGCCAATAGTAGTCGGCACCTCTCTGGAGGAAACAAGAAATGACTTTAGGCCTTGTAGGTCGCAAGGTCGGCATGACGCGCATTTTTGCCGATGATGGCTCAACCATCCCGGTAACCGTGCTTGATGTGTCGAACAACCGTGTGACCCAGATTAAAACTCCCGACACAGACGGCTATGCCGCGGTTCAGGTGACCTTCGGCAAGCGCCGCGCCAGCCGCGTCAACAAGGCGGCGGCCGGGCATCTCGCCAAGGCCGGCGTCGAAGCCGGCGTCGTGCTCAGGGAATTCCGCGTGACGCAGGAACAGTTGGCCGGTTTCAAGCCGGGCGACGTGGTCAGCGTGTCGATTTTCGCCGTCGGCCAAAAGGTCGATGTCAGCGGAACCTCGATCGGCAAGGGCTTTACCGGCGCCATCAAGCGTTACCACTTCTCCTCCAACCGCGCCTCGCACGGCAACTCCCTGTCGCACAATTCCGCCGGCTCCATCGGCATGGCGCAGGATCCGGGCCGCGTGTTTCCGGGCAAGCGCATGGCCGGTCACCTTGGCGATGCCAGCTGCACCCAGCAGAGTCTGGAAGTGGTGCGTGTCGATGAGACGCGCCAGTTGTTGCTGGTAAAGGGCGCCGTGCCGGGTTCCAGGGGCGGCGACGTGATCGTGCGTCCTGCCGTGAAGGGGGCGTGATGGAACTCAAGCTCATCAATGAACAAGGCCAGCCGGCCGCCACCCTGAGCGCTTCGGATGCGCTGTTCGGTCGCGACTACAATCAGGCGCTGGTGCACCAGGTGGTTGTCGCCTATCAGGCCAACGCCCGCTCCGGCAACCGCGCGCAGAAGGATCGCGAGCAGGTGCATCACAGCACCAAGAAACCGTTCCGTCAGAAAGGCACCGGACGCGCGCGTGCCGGTATGACCTCAAGCCCGTTGTGGCGTGGCGGCGGCCGTATATTCCCGAACTCTCCTGAAGAGAACTTCAGCCAGAAGGTCAACCGCAAGATGTACCGCGCCGGCTTGGCGTCGATACTGTCGCAACTGGCGAGAGAAGATCGTCTAATGGTAATCGAGGATTTCAGTTTCGATACCCCCAAGACCAAGCTGCTGGCGCAAAAACTCAAGGGCATGGGCCTCGACTCGGTGCTGGTGGTGACCGCCGCGCTGGAAGAGAACGTCTACCTGGCTTCGCGTAATCTGCCCAAGGTGCTGGTGCTCGAGGTCTCCGAAACCGATCCGCTGTCGCTGATCCGTTTCCCCAAGGTGCTGCTGACCAAGAGCGCCGTGGCCAAGATGGAGGAGATGCTGGCATGAGCAAC
>CAYHXK010000520.1:0-1659 GCA_964360125.1 uncultured Sterolibacterium sp. | reverse complement strand
CTCGGCCTTGTAGCCGGCGGCCTGGTCGTCGGAGAGCAGCCTGGTGACGACGCCGACGGCGCGCGAGGCGTCCGGCACATACACCACCGGCCGGGCGTAATTCGGCGCGATCTTGATGGCGGTATGGGCGCGGCTGGTGGTGGCGCCGCCGATCAGCAAGGGCACCGTGAAGCCCTGGCGCTGCATCTCGGCGGCGACATGGCTCATCTCCTCCAGCGAGGGGGTGATCAGGCCGGACAGCCCGACGATGTCGGCGTCATGCTGGCGGGCCGCCGCGAGTATTCGTTCCGAGGAAACCATCACGCCCAGATCGAACACTTCGTAGCCGTTGCAGCCCAGCACCACGCCGACGATGTTCTTGCCGATGTCATGGACGTCGCCCTTCACCGTGGCCATCACGATGCGTCCCTTTGCCGCCGCGCCGGTGCGCAGCTTCTCCGCCTCGATATACGGCAAGAGGTGCGCCACCGCCTGCTTCATGACGCGCGCCGACTTGACCACCTGCGGCAGGAACATCTTGCCGGCGCCGAACAAGTCGCCGACCGCGTTCATGCCTTCCATCAGCGGCCCCTCGATCACCGCCAGCGGAGGCAGCCCGGCGGCTTCGATCTCTAGCCGCGCCGCCTCGGTGTCGACGACGATGTAGTCGGTGATGCCCTTGATCATGGCGTGCTTGAGGCGCTCGCCGACCGCCTGCTCGCGCCAGGCCAGATCGGCCACATGTTCCTTGGCAGACCCCTTTACCGTCTGTGCAAACTCGACCAGTCGCTCGCCGGCATCCGCCGACTGGTTCAGCACGACGGCCTCGACTTTGCCACGCAGCGCAGGATCAAGCTCGTCATACACGCCGAGCTGGGCCGCATTGACGATGCCCATGCTCATGCCGGCCTGGATGGCGTGATACAGGAAAACGGTGTGGATCGCCTCGCGCACCGGATCGTTGCCGCGAAAACGGAAGCTGACATTCGAAACGCCGCCGGAGACCTGCGCATGCGGCAGGTTCTGGCGGATCCAGCGCGTCGCATTGATGAAATCCACGGCGTAGTTGTCGTGTTCCTCGATGCCGGTGGCGATGGCAAAAACGTTCGGGTCGAAGATGATGTCTTCCGCCGGGAAGCCTATGCCGACCAGCAACTTGTAGGCGCGTTGGCAGATTGCGGTTTTGCGCGCGTAGGTGTCGGCCTGGCCCTGTTCGTCGAAGGCCATGACGATGGCGGCGGCGCCGTAGCGGCGGATCAACCGCGCCTGTTCGAAGAATTTCTGCTCGCCTTCCTTGAGCGAAATCGAATTGACGATGCCCTTGCCCTGCAGGCATTTCAGGCCGGCTTCGAGCACCTCCCACTTGGAGGAGTCGAGCATGATCGGCACGCGTGCGATGTCGGGTTCGCTGGCAATCAGCTTGAGGAATTTCACCATCGCCGCCTGGGAGTCGAGCATCGCCTCGTCCATGTTGATGTCGACGATTTGCGCGCCGGCCTCGACCTGGTTGCGCGCCACCGCCACGGCTTCCTCGAACTGGCCGTTGAGAATCAGGCGGGCGAAGGCTTTCGAGCCGGTGACATTGGTGCGTTCGCCGACGTTGACGAACAGGGAGTCGGCATCGATGTTGCAGGGCTCCAGGCCGGAGAGACGCAACTTCGGCGCAGCTTGGGGCGGCCG
>CAYHXK010000519.1:0-1664 GCA_964360125.1 uncultured Sterolibacterium sp. | reverse complement strand
GCCGGAAAGAGCCTGAACCAATGGGCAGCGGAGACGCTCAAGAACGCCGCAATGGCTTGATGCCATGCAGCCCCATAATCGTCACCACCCCGGTTCCGGTGCACGTGGCCGGTGTCCAAGATCCAGTCAGAGTTGCCTTTCCATGCCGCTTGTGTGACTGTATTTCATAGATTACACTAAGCGAATGTATTCGGTTGAACAATCGAAAACCTTCGAGGCGTGGCTGAACGACCTTCGTGATGCTGTAGCGCGTGTGCGCATCACCGCCAGGATCGTCATGGCGAAGGAAGGCAACCTCGGCGATTGCGAACCTGTCGGAGACGGAGTACATGAAATGCGTGTGCACGTTGGGCCAGGGTATCGGCTCTATTTCGTGCATCGCGGTGAGCGCATCATTTTCCTGCTGCTGGGCGGCAACAAGTCGTCGCAAAGCCGAGACATCAAGCGTGCCAAGGCAATGGCAGAAGAAATCGACAAGGAGTAGATCTATGGGCAAGCGTGAAACATTCAGCACATTCGATGCGGCGGAGTATCTGAAATCCGATGAGGACATGGCGCTCTACCTGGACGCCATCATGGAGGAAAGCAACGGAGATCCGCGCATGATTGCCATCGCGCTGGGCGACATCGCGCGGGCAAAGGGCATGACACAGATCGCCAAGGCTACGGGGCTTGCGCGCGAAAACCTCTACAAGGCGCTATCGGCTGACGGGAATCCCGAGTTCTCGACGGTAATGAAGGTCATTACCGCGCTAGGGATCAAACTGCATGCAACCCCCGCCGTGGCAACGAAGCCGCGGAAGGCACCGCGCAAGGGGCCGCCGCGGGACCTGGCGGCGGCGTAGCGACCGTTCAAGGTGACCGGCGCTGCGCGGCTTCATCGCGCAGCGTCCGGTGGACCGCCGGGTTGGGCATCGGCACCAGAGCAAACCCTAGCTGTTTGATGGAGTGCGGCGCTTTGTTGCGACGCTACGAGTTTGCTTGGCAGCACGTGGTTCAGCCAAGCGACCCGTAACGTATTTGTGGAGAACGCTAGCGATGAGCGTTTGGTAAGGCACACCTTCTTCAAGAGCCTTAACCTGAATGTCGTTTAGATCGCCAGAAGATAGGCGGATGTTGACTCGGCGATCTTTAATTGCTGTAGCGCGGGCTGCGGCCTTGAACTTCGTGAGTTCGGCTTTTGTAGCAACGGATTTCAACTGGCCTTTCTCAAAGGCAGTGAGAACTTGTAGTTCGTAGGCGTCAATTTTCGGCATCTGTTTCACCTTGATTCAAATAGTCCCTCGTTGCCTTACGGCTTGGGATTATGGTTTTGAGGAAAAAATAGTCTTCCTCTTCGACAAACGGCACCAGGTAGGCGTAGTTATCACATGCGACTACGAGAACGCGCTGCCTGGGGTATTTCGCTTGGTTCGGATGAGCCAAGATATCCAGTAACCCACCGGCCTCGATTGAGACAACAATATTCTCGAACGAAATGCCACGCTCGGCTTTGATGGTCTCGTTCTTCTCCGGATTCCAGCGAAATGAACTCATTGCGGCATGTTACGCCGCTGTGTGCCTTTTGTCACCAGACCTTGTAGGTGCCGGCCCCATGGCGCCCAGTAGTAGAAGTCACCGGTGCTGCGCGGCTTCATCGCGCAGCGTCCGGTGGACCGCCGGGT
>CAYHXK010000518.1:0-1668 GCA_964360125.1 uncultured Sterolibacterium sp. | reverse complement strand
CCGCCAGAAATTGGTTGCGTGATCAATCGAGAAAACCGTCATTCCAGGGCTGCCCGGGAGGGCAGAACCTGGAATCCAGGAATTTTATGGCCGTGTTTTCTGGAATCCGGGTTCCCCCGGGTCGAGTCCGGGGCTTCGGCTAGATCGCGGCTCCGGACTGACGCGCTGAACTTTGTGGTTAATCAGGTAACGCCATTATCAAAATCGCGGAATCATCGGCGGACAGTTTTTTCGGCACTCCTCCATGAGGTAGTAGATAATTGTTCTATAATAAAGAACAATAGTTCTTGTTATTGGAACGAAATGGAAGCCACCGCCACCGTTCTTTTCGGAAAAACCCGCCAAGCCGTGCTCACACTCCTGTTTGAGCAGCCCGGGCAGACCTTCTACCTGCGTGAGATATCGCGTCTTATCGGCATTGGTACTGGGGCTTTGCAACACGAACTCAACCAGTTGCAAAAGGCCGATCTGATCGTCCGTGCCAAAGACGGCAATCGGGTTGCCTATCAGGCAAACACGCTTCACCCGGTATTTACCGACTTGCAGTCGCTCGTCAGCAAAACCTGCGGCTTGCCGGTGCAAATTAAGACTGCCCTGCAGCCCTTGGGCGGACAAATAACTTTTGCCGCAATTTATGGATCGCTCGCCAAAGGTACAAATCATGCCCGCAGCGATGTCGATCTGCTCATCGTCGGCAAACTGACACTGGAACAAGCCATCGCCGCCGTCGCACCAATTGAGGGCCACATCGGGCGCGAGATCAGTGTCCGTCTCTATTCGTCTGAGGAGTTTCGTCAACGCCGCGCCCAGGAAGACAGCTTTATCCAGGGCGTGATGGCCGGCCAGCTCATGACCCTATTGGGGACACCCGATGACGCTTGATAACCTTATTGGCAAGGGGCTTCAAAACGAGCCAACGCGCCCGGCCGAAATTCGCCGCTTTCTCGCCAAGATTGCAACCAAACTGAGCGATGCCCAAAGTGGCGCGGTGAGTCTCGACAGTCAGTTTGATCTTGCTTACGAAGCCTTGCTGCAAATCGGCCTTGCGGCGCTGCGAGCCAACGGTGTCCGACCCGATTCACGAGGCGGGCATCATGTTCTGGCACTGCAGACACTCGCCACAACCATTGGCTACCCGCGCGAGAAGCTACGCTTGCTCGACGAATTCCGACGACAGCGCGGCGCAGGTCTTTACGATGGCTCGTTCAATCCATCCCAGGCCGAAGTCGATGCCTTGATCGCCACAGCCACCGAGCTCAGGCAACATTTCGAAGATTGGCTTGCGGCAGCGCATCCGGAATTGCTATGAATGGAGAGTACAAAATTGAAATTGAGATCAATACTTTGTCTGTGCTAGAGGGAAAGTTGCCTCCTCGCGCTATGGGTTTGGTCATCGAATGGGCGAGCCAGCATCAAGATGAGCTGATGGCTGATTGGTCGCTCGCACGCAAAGCGGCCGAGTTGAAACGTATTGATCCGGCAGCATACGCAACCGGTAACCCAGGTGGCCAGAAACAAGGCTGCTATCCGCCTGCGCTTCACCACCAGCATTTAAAAAGCTGTCGCCATTGGCAGCAGCGACTTGACAACTTTTCCTTAACCTGAGCATTGAATAACGGAGAACGATATGCGCACTACCCTTGCACTGGATGACGACTTGCTTGAAAA
>CAYHXK010000517.1:0-1676 GCA_964360125.1 uncultured Sterolibacterium sp. | reverse complement strand
CCCGCCGACCTGACGCGCACGCTGGAAACCGACGGCGCGCTGGAAACCGGCCACATGTCGCTGGAATCGGCGCGCCTGCTGCAGGCGCAGATCTGGGGCCAGGGCTTTCCGGCGCCGCTGTTCGCCGACGAGTTCGCGGTGGAGCGCCAGCGCGTCCTCAAGGACAAGCACCTCAAACTGACGCTGACAAAAAGCGGCTCCCGCTTCGAGGCGATCCAGTTCAATTTCGCCGACGCCGCCCCGCCGCGCATCCGTGCCGCCTATCGTCTCGCCATAAACGAATACAACGGCGTCGCCAGCGTGCAACTGCTGCTGGAGCACTTCGAAGCAGCCTGAGTCTCCCAAAGTGCGACGCAAGCCGCAAGGTACTTGTCACCTCTTCGGGTGATCATCATGCCCTTGAATGTATAATCCTTGTTTGATTTTTCAGGAATTGCCATGGAAGCCGAACGCATCAACGCCATCGCTAATCACCTCGCCGACCTCGCCGGGCGCGGCGACGAACTGCGGAGGTATCTTTGACTTCGCTGCCAAGGCAGAGAAGCTCGAAGAACTGAGCCGCGCGCTGGAAGACCCGAAAGTCTGGGACAACGCCGAACGCGCCCAGGCGCTGGGCAAGGAAAAGAAGCAATTGGAAGGCGTGGTGCTGACGCTGCGCCAGCTCAGCCAGCATCTCGCCGATAGCCGCGATCTGTTCGAGCTGGCGCGCGGCGAAAACGACGAGGAAACGCTCAACAGCGTCGTTGCCGACCTGGCGGAAATGGAACGGATCGTCGCGGACCTCGAATTCCGCCGCATGTTCTCCCATCCCGCCGATCCCAATCACTGCTTCATCGACATCCAGGCCGGCGCCGGCGGCACCGAGGCCTGCGACTGGGCCAACATGCTGCTGCGTCAATATCTGCGCTACTGCGAGCGCAAAGGCTTCAAGACCGAGTTGCTGGAAGAAACGCCGGGCGACGTGGCCGGCATCCGCAGCGCCTCGATCAAGGTCGAGGGCGAATACGCCTATGGCTTCCTGCGCAGCGAAACCGGGGTGCACCGCCTGGTGCGCAAGAGCCCGTTCGACTCCTCGGGCGGGCGGCATACCTCGTTCGCCAGCATCTTCGTCTATCCCGAGGTGGACGACTCGATCGACATCGACATCAACCCGGCCGACCTGCGGGTGGACACTTTCCGCGCTTCCGGCGCCGGCGGCCAGCACATCAACAAGACCGACTCTGCCATCCGCATCACCCACCTCCCGTCCGGCATCGTCGTGCAGTGCCAGAACGACCGCTCGCAGCACCGCAACCGCGCCGAAGCCATGACCATGCTCAAGTCGCGCCTGTACGAGGCCGAGCTGCGCAAGCGCCAGGCCGAGACCGACAAGCTGGAAGCCAGCAAGAGCGATGTCGGCTGGGGCCACCAGATCCGCTCCTACGTGCTGGACCAGAGCCGCATCAAGGACCTGCGCACCAACGTGGAAACCTCCAACACGCAAAAGGTGCTCGACGGCGACCTCGATCCGTTCATCGAGGCGAGTTTGAAACAAGGCGTGTAAGGCGCACAAGCATACCTATGACGGCAGCCGTTTCCGAAAAGCACGGACCGCCACGGGTTTCTTCCCGCATCTTTTGTCACGGGAATCCGCGTTTCGCGCCGTTTTCCTTTCAGTTCGTCGCAATGGACTCGAA
>CAYHXK010000516.1:0-1687 GCA_964360125.1 uncultured Sterolibacterium sp. | reverse complement strand
CGGTCGCACAGGCCCATCACCAGCTTTACATCGTGCTCGATCAGCAGCACGGTCAGGCCGTCGGCGCGCAGGCCTTCGACCAGGGTGCGCAGCGCGGCGGTTTCCGTGGCATTCATGCCGGCCGCCGGCTCGTCGAGCGCCAGCAATTTGGGATCGGTGGCCAGGGCGCGGGCAATTTCGAGGCGCCGCTGGTCGCCGTAGGGCAGGTTGCGCGCCAGGTCGTTGGCACGATCGGCGATGCCGACGTAATGCAGCAGTTCCAGCGCGCGCCGCTCGATCGCCGCCTCCTCGGCGCGCGTGACTGGGCCGCGCAGCACCGCCCCCAGGACGCCGGCATGGGTGCGGACATGCCGGCCGACCATGACGTTCTCCAGCGCCGTCATGTTGGCGAACAAGCGGATGTTCTGGAAAGTGCGGGCGATCCCGGCCCGCGCCACTTGGTGCGGGGCGCTGATCCTGAGCGGGACGCCGGCGAAAGTGAAGCTGCCGCTGGAGGCGCTGTAGAGTCCGGTCAGCACATTGAATAAAGTGGTCTTGCCGGCGCCGTTGGGGCCGATCAGGCCGTAGATCTCGCCCTCGTGTATGGTCAGCGAGACATCGTGCAAGGCACGCACGCCGCCGAAGCGCTTGGCGACCGCATGGGCTTCGAGCAGGATGGCGCTCACTTGACCACAGTCTCCTTGCTGAACTCGCGCAGGCGCGCCCGCAAGGGCCACAGGCCGGCCGGCCGGAAGCGCATCATCAGTACCAGCGCCAGGCCGAACAGCAACATGCGGATCACTTCCGGCTCGACCAGCAGCCGGCCGAACATCGCCATCTGCACCGGCACCACCGTGTAGCGCAGCATTTCCGGCACGAAGGACAGCAGCAGGGCGCCGACGATGACGCCCCAGATATTGCCCATGCCGCCCAGCACCACCATCGCCAGGATCATCACGGATTCGGTCAGAACGAAGCTTTCCGGACTGATGAAGCCCTGGATCGCGGAAAACATGCCGCCGGCCACCCCGCCGAAGGAAGCGCCCATGGCGAAGGCCAGCAGCTTGACGCGGGTGGTATCGATACCGATGGCGCGCGCCGCTGTCTCGTCCTCGCGGATCGCCTCCCAGGCGCGGCCGATGCGGGAATTCTGCAGGCGCAGATTCACCACGATCACCAGCAGCAACAGCAGCAGCAGCAGATAGTAGTACTTGACCGGACCGCTGACGCTCAGGCCGAACAAAATGTCTTCGCGCCCGAAGCTGATGCCGCCGATGCGGACCGGGTCGATGATGGCGATGCCCTGCGGACCGTTGGTGATATTCACCGGTCGCGAGAGGTTGTTGAGGAATATGCGGACGATCTCGCCGAAGCCCAGCGTGACGATGGCCAGATAATCGCCGCGCAGCTTGAGCGTCGGGGTGCCCAGCAGTACGCCGAAGAACGCTGCAATAGCCGCGCCGATCGGCAGGATGATCCAGAAGGGCAGGTGCACGCCGAAATGCGGGCTGGCCAGCAGCGCATAGACATAGGCGCCGACGCCGTAGAAGGCGACGTAGCCGAGATCCAGCAGGCCGGCGTAGCCGACCACGATGTTGAGGCCCAGCGAGAGGAAGACGAACAGGATGGCGAGATTGGCGATGCGCACCCAGGCGGTGCCCGCCGCCGTCAGGGCGAAAGGCAGGGCCAGCAACGCCAGCGCCACGAG
>CAYHXK010000515.1:0-1694 GCA_964360125.1 uncultured Sterolibacterium sp. | reverse complement strand
CAATCAATCAGCGCCAACTGGAACTACCCGACTGCCGTTAAAGTTGGCGCCGGAAGAGTTAAGGAATTGCCCGGCTTTTGCCGGGCGTTGGGTATGAAAAACCCCTTGCTGATCACCGATCCCGGCCTGGCGCCGTTGCCCATAGTGGCAAGTGCAGTGCGTAGCTGCCAGGCGGCGCAGCTCGGCTGCGCCGTGTTCAGCCAGATCAAGGGCAACCCCACCGGCAAGAACGTCGACGATGGCGTCGCTGCCTTTCGCACCGGCAGTCATGACGGCGTGATTGCTTTCGGCGGCGGCTCGGCGCTGGATGCGGCCAAGGCGGTGGCGCTGATGGCCGGCCAGGATCGCCCGCTGTGGGATTTCGAGGATATCGGCGACAATTATCTGCGCGTCAATGTCGTCGGCATGGCGCCGGTGGTGGCAGTGCCGACCACTGCCGGCACAGGCTCGGAAGTCGGTCGCGCCTCGGTCATCACCGACGACGCGGCGCATGTCAAACGGATTATCTTCCACGCCAGGATGTTGCCCGCCATCGTAATTCTTGACCCGGAACTGAGCGTCGGCCTGCCGCCCAGGCTGACCGCCGCCACCGGCATGGATGCCTTGTCGCACAATCTTGAAGCCTATTGTTCGCCGTTTTATCATCCAATGGCGACCGGTATCGCGGTAGAAGGCATCCGGCTGGTGAAGCAGTGGCTGCCGCTGGCGGTGCAGGATGGCGCCAACCTGGAAGCCCGCCTGCAAATGCTGGTGGCCTCCAGCATGGGCGCCACCGCGTTTCAGCGCGGTCTCGGCGCCATGCACGCCTTGGCCCATCCGCTGGGCGCGTTGTATGACGCACACCACGGCATGCTCAACGCGATACTGATGCCCTATGTGTTGCAGGCCAATCGCGCCGTGATTGAAGACGGCTGTACGCGCCTGGCGCGCTACCTCGATCTGCCGCAACCATCGTTCGCCAGCTTGCTCAAATGGGTACTGGACTTGCGCAAAACCGTCGGCATCCCGCATTCCCTGGCGGAGATCGGCATCGACGCCGGGCAAGCGGAACTGGTCGGGCGCATGGCGGTAGTGGACGGCTCGGCGGGAACCAATCCGATCCAGTTCAGCGCAGACCAGTATGCCGCCATCCTGCGCAACGCGGTCTCCGGCCGGCTCTGATTTTTCCCGGCAGGAGGCCGGCTGATCATGGCACGCATTGCATTTGCCGGTTTCCTGCACGAAACCAACACTTTCGCGCGCAGCCGCACCGACTTTGAGGCCTTCCTCGCCGCCGACGCCTGGCCCGGCCTGGTGACGGGCGCGCCGGCGCTGGAAGCGCTGCGTGGCGCGAATATCGCGGCGACCGGTTTCATCGCAGCGGCAATTGCACAGGGGCACCAGTTGGTGCCGCTGTTGTGGGCCTCGGCCAATCCTTCCGGCCTGGTGACGCGGCACGCCTACGAACGGATCTGGGATTTGCTGGCGCAAGAACTGCGCGCGGCGGGGCCGATCGACGCCCTGTTCCTCGATCTGCACGGGGCCATGGTCGTCGAGCACATCGAGGATGGCGAAGGCGATCTGTTGGCCCGGATTCGTTCCATCGTCGGGCCCGCCCTGCCGATCGTCGCCGCCCTGGATTTTCATGCCAACGACAGCCCGCGCATGTTGGCGCTGACGGATGCGCTGGCCGTGTATCGCACTTACCCTCATGT
>CAYHXK010000514.1:0-1694 GCA_964360125.1 uncultured Sterolibacterium sp. | reverse complement strand
AAGAGACCAGAAGCCCAACCCGGCATTCAAGAGGAACGCGCTAAAGCGCGCCCCTTAATTTTAGTTGTCTGCCGCCTTTCCGATGAGGGACGAGCAGGGCAGTCAGACCTTGCGCACATCGTCCACCGGTTTGTCGCCGAAGTCGGGCCGCTCCAGGTAGCGCAGCAGGCGTTGCGCGGCCTCTGCCGGTGATGTCAGTTGCCCGGCCTTCTTCAAGGCGACGAAGCGGGGCTTTTCGGCGAAGTCTTTCTTTGATGTTTTGCGTATCGACGTCTGCATGGCGGTGTCTATGGTGCCGGGCGCCAGCGCGACGATGCGCGCGCCGTTGCGCCGGCCCTGCTGCTCCAGGGCGACGCAGCGGGTGAAATGGTCGAGCGCCGCCTTGGTCGCTGCATACATGCTCCAGCCCGCGTAGGCCTTGTAGGCCGCGCCGGAGCTGATGTTCAGTATCTTCCGGGTGGCCTTCCAGTCGGCGGTCAGACGCAGGAATGCGGCGGTCAGCGCCATCGGCGCGGCGAGATTGATCTGCACCCCGCTGGAAATTTCCTCGGGCAGGAGCTTGTCCGCCGGCGCTATCGGCTCGACCACGCCGGCGTTGTTGATCAGGCAGGCCTCGCTGCAGGTGGCCGGATCGATGCCGGCCAGGGCCTTCTGCAGCGCAGCGGCGGCTTTCTTGGTATCGCCGAGATCGACGGCCAGCGCCGCGACGCGGCAGCCTTGCGCCTTGGCGCGCTGGCGCAGCGCAACCAGCGGGGCCTTGCTGCGCGCCATGCAGATGAGCCGGTGCTGCGGATCGATCAGGGCTTCGGCCAGCGCCGCGCCGAGGCCGCGCGAGGCGCCGGTGATGATGTAGAGCTTCATGGCGATTATTTTTTTCAGGGTTTCGTTAAACGGATTATCACATCTGGCGGAAGCGCCCGGCGAAGCTGCGGCTGACCTCCAGTTTTTCCGTGCGCCCGCGCAGCGTGACTTCGGCATGCTCGCCGTCGCGCTTGAAGGCGGCGATGGCGTGGCTATTGACGATGGTCGAGCGGTGGATCTGCCAGAAAACTTCCGGGTCGAGCGCCTCGACGAATTCGCGGATCGGCTTGCGCACCAGGCTTTCGCCGGCGGCGGTGACGATCACCGTGTATTTGTCCTGCGCCTGGAGGTAGAGCACTTCCTCGACCGGGTAGAGGAACACCTGGCTGCCGACGCCGGCCTGGATCCAGCGCAGGTAGGGTGAGGCGGGGCGCTGCGGAGTGTCGACCGAGAGTTTCGCCAGCAGGGTTTCGATGCGCTGCAGCGCGTGGTCGCTGTTGCCTGCGATGCCGTCGTTATGGCTCGCGGCGAGGCGCTCCTTGAGGCGCGCCACGGTGAGCGCCAGGCGTGCATTGTCGACGGGCTTCAACAGGTAGTCGATGGCGCCCTGCTCGAAGGCCTCGATGGCGTGCGCTTCGTAGGCGGTGACGAAGACGATGTGGCAGCAGCCGGCGATGGTGCGCGCCACCTCCAGGCCGGTCTGGCCCGGCATGCGGATGTCGAGGAAAGCCAGATCGGGGCGCAGCTTGGCGACCATGGCCAGCGCTTCCTCGCCGTTGCGCGCCTCGCCGACCAGTTCGAGTTCCGGCCAGGCTTCCTTAAGCCGTGCGCGCAACTGGTCGCGCATCAGCCGTTCGTCATCCGCCAGTATCGCTCGCGGGCGCTGGGACATG
>CAYHXK010000513.1:0-1696 GCA_964360125.1 uncultured Sterolibacterium sp. | reverse complement strand
TCTCCGACCGCGTTCTGGCGCTGAATCAGGGCGAAATGCTGGCGCTCGGCACAGCCGCCGAAGTGCAGGCGCATCCGGGCGTGATCGAGGCTTATCTCGGCGGAGTCGATGATGAGTGAAGGCCTTCTTCAACTCAACAACATCGAATCGTCCTACGGCCCGGTCAAGGCGATCCGCGGCATTTCGCTGAGCGTCAAACAGGGCAGCATCGTCACCGTGCTCGGTTCGAATGGCGCGGGCAAGTCGACCATCCTGAAGACCATCTCCGGCATCATCGATCCGCAGAAAGGCTCGGTGCTGTTGCGCGGACAGCCGATCCAGAAGCAGGATCCGGCCCGGATCGTAAGACTGGGCATCGTGCAAGTGCCCGAAGGCCGGGAGATATTTCCGTTTCTGACGGTGCGTGAAAATCTGCTGATGGGCGCCTACACCCGTCCGGCTTCCGACCAGGCGGCGGTCGAGAAGGACATCGAGCTGGTCTTCGGCTACTTCCCGATCCTGCGCGAACGCGCCCGGCAACCAGCCGGCCAGCTCTCCGGCGGCCAGCAGCAGATGCTGGCGATCAGCCGCGCCCTGCTCGCCAAGCCGACTCTCATGCTGCTCGACGAACCGAGCCTGGGCCTGTCGCCCAAGCTGACCAGGGAGATTTTCGAGATCATCGTGCGCATCAACCGCGAGCACGGCGTGACCCTGCTGGTGGTCGAACAGAACGCCATGGTGGCGCTTAAGTATGCCGACTACGGTTATGTGCTGGAGGTCGGCCGCATCGTCATGGAGGACACCTGCGCCGCATTGCGCGAGAAAGACGACATCAAGGAGTTTTATCTCGGCGTCAAGGACAGCGGCGTGCGCGGAACCCGGCGCTGGAAGAAAAAGAAGAACTGGCGCTAGAGAGCACACTCTGACATGTGGAAAATCGACGGTAAGCGATTCTGGGCAACGCACGCGGTGGTCATGCCGGGCGAGACCATTCCGCGCATGTTCTGGAATGCCGTGCAGGCACGCGGCGACAGGGTCATCTTCCGGCAGAAGGCTTTTGGCCTGTGGCAAAGCCTGACCTGGCGCGAACTGGGAGAGATCGTGCGGGAAATCGGCATGGGCCTGATCGAGTTCGGCATCGCGCCGGGTGAAAGGGTTTCCGTCCTCGGCAACACCGAACAGGAGTGGTTGTTTTCCGACCTCGGGGTGCTCTGCGCCGGCGGCGTCAGTTCCGGCATCTACCCGACCGACGCGGCATCCCAGGTCGAGTACCTGATACAGGATTCGGCTTCTGTTTACCTCTTCGTCGAGGACGAAGAACAGCTCGACAAGGTGCTGGAGGTGCGCGAGCGTCTGCCGAATCTGCGCAGGATCATCGTCTGGGACATGGAGGGGCTGCGCGATCTCGACGACGAACAGGTGATCAGCCTCAAGCGTTTGCGCGCGCTGGGTCGCGAGCGCAGCGTCCGGCTCGGCGCCGTCGCAGCCGAGGCGGAATGGCAGGCGCGCATCGACGCCCGCCAGGCCAATGAACTGGCGATTCTCATCTACACCTCGGGCACCACCGGGCGCCCCAAGGGGGTGATGCTCTCCCATCACAATGTGATCCATGCGGTGCGCGGCTTCAACACCCTTATCGCGCAGGATGAAAACGACGTGCGGATGTGTTTTCTGCCGCTGTGCCATGTCGCCGAGCGCCTGGGCGGCGCCTATTTCG
>CAYHXK010000512.1:0-1713 GCA_964360125.1 uncultured Sterolibacterium sp. | reverse complement strand
AGTTGGTTTATCGCCTATTTCGTCCAGGGCAAATTCTGGACGATTTTTTCCCTGCTCTTCGGCATGGGCTTTGCGGTGATGTTGACCCGGGCCGAGCGCGCCGGGCGCGACTTTCTCTGGCCGTATCTGCGCCGCATCGGCGCGCTGGCGGTGTTCGGCGCGGCACACTATATCTTTCTGTGGGACGGCGACATTCTCTTCAGCTATGCTGTGGGCGCGGGTGCGCTACTGATACTTCTCTACGCCAAATGGAAGCACATTCTGCTTGCGCTGGTGCCGCTTGCCGGGGTGGGGTTCATTCCCGGTCTTTGTCCAGTGTGGGGGATAGCAGCGGCGTTGGTGTTCATGGGCGTGAATTCGCTCTACCTGCGTAGTGAGCGCCGGGTCAACATTGGCGGCGCCAGCTTACCCCTGTTCTCGTTCATACAACTGCTGCTTGGCTGCGTGGCAGCAATCGCAGCGGTGGTCCTTTGGTCCTTGCCGGATGGCCCGAAGGAACCGAGGGTTCCGCTCACCATGGTGAGCATCGGAATGCTGGTGATCGGGGTATTGGCGGCGAAGTTCCACGATCCTGTCGAGTTGCGCGAACTGCGCCTGGGCGTCGCCATCTATGTATTCCTGTGCCTGATGATGACCATATGGGGCGCGATTCAATACTTAACTCCAACTGTGTCCCCGACGGCTGCGGCGGACCACAAGGCGCAGAATGCGGCGGCAGAGCGGGCCGAGCGCTTGGCGAAACGTCAAGAAGAGAAACGCAGCGAAGCGTTGATTCTCTCGCAGGGCAGTTATCTTGAAGCAGTCGAGTGGCGCGCCGGGAAATTTCCGCTCAAGGTTGCGCGCGACGCGGGATTTGCAGTCATCCTGGTCGCGATGTTTCTACTCGGCGTCTGGTTCGTCCGTTCTGGCGTGATCGAAAATGCGCAAGCGCACCTGGCCTTGTTCGAAAGACTGGTCCTGTATGGAATTCCCATTGGGATCGGCCTTGGCCTGCTGGGCAGTTTCATTGCCGTATCGAGTACCCCGGGTGACGATCACGACGGTTTCATGGCGGCGAGGGCTCTCGCCATGCTGGGCAATTTGCCGGCCTGCCTGGGCTATGTGGGCATGGCCATATTGATGCTGCACAGCAACTCGGCGTTTGCAAAAATACGTGTGCTGGTCCCCTTTGGGCGCATGGCGTTGACCAATTATCTTACGCAATCGGTTATCTGCTCCTTGTACTTCTATGGATACGGCCTGGGTCATTGGGGAATGGCGCGCACCTGGCAGGTGGCGTTCGTGGCAGTGGTGTTGGCGTTGCAGATCGTATTCAGTCACTGGTGGTTGGCGCGCTACCGCTTTGGGCCATTGGAATGGCTATGGCGTGGCTTCACCTACCGCGAGACGCCGGTCATGCGCCGCTAGAGCGTCATGATAAATACATCACTGTGACTGGGTGGTAACAACATTAATGCGGTTTCATTCTTGGGCCAGCCCCTGCACGATAGTCGGGAAGATGGGTTTCAACACGGAAGGCTTGATGAGCCCGGCGGTCTGCCAGTCGGCGACGAGCGTGTCGCCGAATCCGAGCGGGGACAACCTTGCCGCGATTTTCGGCGCCGTGCGTCATTGGCTCAAGCTTGCCTTCGATGTGCATACCATCGAAGCGGCATAGTCGGCGAATGCACCAGGTTTGCGAACTCCGCCCAGCCGCGCAATTGCCGGGTCTCG
>CAYHXK010000511.1:0-1715 GCA_964360125.1 uncultured Sterolibacterium sp. | reverse complement strand
GAGAAATTGACGCCGCCGCGCTCGAAAAAATTGCCTTCCTCGATCAGTCGCGTGATGCCGCCGCCGCCCTGCGGCCTGTCCCAGGCATCGGTGAGGAAGGGCTGCCCGTCGAAGCTTGCCAGCGCCGCGACGATGCGGCTTTGCAGGGCGGTGAAATAACTCTTGACGGCGCCGATGTCCATTGCGAATGCGCTTAAGGCAGGACGATTTCGCCGCGGCCGATCTCGATGACACGGCCGCCGACCTGGATCGCATCGTCGGCGCCGAGCGAGAGTCTGAGCACGCAGGGGCGGCCGACCTGATCGCCTTGATGCAGGGTCCATGCCAGCGGCCCGCGCTGCCCGGTGGCGAGCAGGCAGCCGCCGAGGTTGGCGCAGGCCGAGCCGGTGCCGGGGTCTTCGACGATAGCGCCATGCTTGCTGAAAAAGAAGCGCACCGCCGCCTCTCTCTCGCCGCTCTTTGCCCAGACGTAGGCCAGGGTGCGCTGGCCGTTGCCGCAGTGGCGCTGCATCAGCGCGGCGTCGGGCTGGCAGCGCCGCACCGCCTCGGCGGAAGCCAGCGGGATGACCAGTTGATCGCTGCCGGTGTCGACCCACAGGGGCGCTGCGATTATGTCGTCGGCGTCCAGGCCGAGCGCCTGCGCCAGTTCCGCGCGGGAGGCCTGCGGCGCACGGGTCTTGGGGGGCGCCGCGGTGAGCGTCCAGGTGTCCCCCGACGCCGACACCGGAATGATGCCCGCGCGCATTTCCAGGGTCAGGGCATCGCCGCAGGATTGCAGGCTGCGCACTACGTGCGCCGTGCCGAGCGTGGGGTGGCCGGCGAAAGGCATCTCGAAGGTCGGCGTGAAAATTCGCACGCGTGCGGTGGCCAGCGTCGAGGGCAGGATGAAGGTGGTTTCCGAAAGATTGAATTGCAGCGCCAGCGCCTGCATGGTGGCCGCGTCCATGCCTTCGGCATTTTCGAAGACGGCGAGCGGATTGCCGCCCAGCGGCGTTGCGGCGAAGACGTTGAGTATGCGGAAGGCGTAGCGTGTTGTCATGGCTGGAGGCTGCCGCTGTTCAGCCGCGTTTGCCGATGGCGCGATAGCCGATGTCGCGGCGCATCTGCATGCCCTCGAAATGGATCGGCTCGGCGATTTCATAGGCGCGCTTCTGCGCCGCGCGGACGTTGTCGCCCAGCGCGGTGACGCACAGCACCCGGCCGCCGGCGGTGACGATTTGGCCGTCCTGCCGCGCGGTGCCGGCATGGAACACTTTGCTGTCCTGGGTGGGTGATGAGAGATTTGGCAGACCGCCGATGGCGTCGCCCTTGCGCGGCGTCTCGGGGTAGCCGGCGGCAGCCAGCACCACGCCCAGCGCGACGCGCCGGTCCCATGCGACTTCGACCCGGTCGAGACAGCCGTCGATGGCGGCTTCGATTATTTCGAGCAGGTTGCTCTTCAGGCGCAGCATGATCGGCTGGGCTTCCGGGTCGCCCATGCGGCAATTGAACTCGACCACCTTGAGCGTGCCGTCGGCCTTGATCATCAGTCCGGCATAGAGGAAGCCGGTGTACACGATGCCGTCTTGCGCCATGCCCTCGATGGTCGGCAGGATCACCTCGCGCATGGCGCGGGCATGGATGGCCGGCGTCACCACCGGCGCCGGCGAATAAGCGCCATTCCGCCGGTATTGGGGCCCTGGTCGCCATCCCGCAGGCGTTTGTGATCCTGGCTG
>CAYHXK010000510.1:0-1720 GCA_964360125.1 uncultured Sterolibacterium sp. | reverse complement strand
CACCGCCTATCACGAGTCGGGGCATACGGTGGTGGCGAGGCTCATGCCGAAGACCGATCCGGTGCACAAGGTCACCATTATTCCGCGCGGCCGCGCGCTGGGCGTCACCATGCAATTGCCGGAGGAGGATCGCTACAGCCAGGACAAGGAGCGCCTGTTGCAGACCATTGCGGTGCTGTTCGGCGGCCGTATTGCCGAGGAAATTTTCATGCACCAGATGACCACCGGCGCATCCAACGATTTCGAGCGCGCCACCGACATCGCCCGGCGCATGGTGACCCATTGGGGCATGTCCGATGCGCTCGGCCCGATGGTGTACGGCGAGAACGATGGCGAAGTGTTCCTCGGCCGTTCCGTCACCACTCACAAGAATGTCTCGGAAGCGACCATGCAGCAGGTCGACGCCGAGATTCGCCGCACCATAGACCAGCAGTACGCGGTGGCGCGCAAGCTGATCGAGGAAAACCGCGAAAAGATCGAAGCCATGGCGACGGCCTTGCTGGAAATGGAAACCCTCGACGCCGAGCAGATCGACGACATCATGGCCGGCAAGCCGCCGCGCGCCCCCAAACCGGTCACGCCGCCGTCCAAGCCTTCGCCCGACAACACGCCGGGCGCCGCGCCGACTGCCGCTGCGCCGGCGTAACGGGCGCTACCAGCCACACAGGCCGCGCAGGCGCGGCCTGTGTTTGCGCATGAGACAACATCTATATTGCGGCCGCTTCCTACTCAGCCTGGAAAGACCGTTGATCATGGGTATCGTCAATGTGACCGACGACTCCTTTTCCGGCGACGGCTTGCGCGGCGATTCGGCCCGCGCCATCGAACAGGGTTTGCGGCTGGTGGAGCAAGGCGCCCATCTCCTCGATCTCGGTGGAGAGTCCTCGCGCCCCGGCGCCCAGCCGGTTTCAGCGCAACAGGAGCTGGATCGATTGCTGCCGGTGGTGGAGGGCCTGCAGGATTGCGGTGTGCCGCTTTCGGTGGACACTCTGAAACCCGAGGTGATGAGCGCTGTGCTGGCTGCTGGAGCCGATATGATCAATGATATCGCCGCCCTGCGGAGCGAAGGGGCGATGGACGCCGTGGCGGGAAGCCGTGCCGCCGTTTGCATGATGCACATGCAGGGCTCACCCCGGACCATGCAGCAGGCTCCGCAGTACACCGACGTGGTGGCCGAGGTGGCTGGCTTCCTCGCCGCGCGGGTGGCTGCGGCCGAGGCTGCGGGCATCGTCATCGAGCGCTTGGTGGTCGATCCGGGTTTCGGTTTCGGTAAAACCCTCGAACACAATTTGACCCTGCTGCGGCGACTGCCGGAATTGCATGCCGCAAACGTGCCGCTGATGGTCGGGCTGTCGCGCAAATCCATGCTGGGACAGTTGACCGGGCGTAGCGCGAGTGAGCGGGTGCATGCCGGCACAACCGCCGCGTTGTTGGCTTTGCAGCGCGGCGCCGCCATCGTGAGAACACATGACGTGGCCCCGTTGCGGGATGCCATTGCAGTCTGGAATGCCGTTGAGGAATACTGAGATGGGACGCAAATATTTCGGCACCGATGGAGTGCGCGGACGGGTCGGCGAGTTGCCGATTACTCCGGAATTCGTCATGCGCCTCGGCTATGCCGCCGGCTGCGTGCTGGTGGCGCACGCAGCCAGGCGCGGTCACCTGACCGAGGGAGATCGTCCGGCAGTATTGATCGGCAAGGACACGCGGATTTCCGGCT
>CAYHXK010000509.1:653-1727 GCA_964360125.1 uncultured Sterolibacterium sp. | reverse complement strand
TCCACCTCGGTGCGCATTTCGACATCCACGGCGGCGGCCACGACCTGCAGTTCCCGCATCACGAAAACGAGATCGCCCAGTCCGAGGGCGCGCACGGCCATGCCTTCGTGAACTACTGGATGCACAACGGCTTCCTGCGCTTCAACGACGAGAAGATGTCGAAATCGCTCGGCAACTTTTTCAAGATCGACGACGTACTCAAGGTCTACGATGCCGAAGTGGTGCGCTTCTTCATGCTGCGCGCCCACTACCGCAGCCCGCTCAACTACTCGGAAGCCACCCTGGAAGACGCCAAAAACGCGCTCGACCGCCTGTACACCGCGTTGAAGGGAGTAGACACGGGGATAACCGTAGCGGAGGCGGCAATCGACTGGAACGAGGCTGGCGCCAAGAGATTTCACGCAGCGATGGACGACGATTTCAATACCCCGGAAGCCGTGGCGGTGCTGTTCGAACTGGCCAATGAGGCCAACCGCACGCGCTCGGCGCCGGCCGCCGGCCTGCTCAAGGCGCTCGGCGCAACGCTGGGCCTGCTGCAGCGCGATCCGAACGCCTACCTGCAGGCCGTGCCGGCGGGCGAGAGTGGATTTAGCGCGGAGGACATCGAGCAACGCATCGCCGCCCGCGGCGCCGCGAAGAAAGCCAGGGATTTCGCCGCGGCCGACCGCATCCGCGCCGAGCTGCTGGCCGCCGGCATCGTGCTGGAGGATGCGGCGCAGGGCACCACCTGGCGGCGCAATTGAGATGCCGTTCGCCATGAATTTCACCGAGCATCTCAACCAGGCCAGCATCCGGCAGGACTCGCTGCTGTGCGTCGGCCTCGACCCCGACCCGCGGCGTTTTCCCGCCCATCTGGCCGGGCGCCCCGACGCCATTTTCGAATTCTGCCGCGCCATCGTCGATGCCACAGCCGACCTGGCCTGCTGTTTCAAACCGCAGATCGCCTACTTCGCCGCGCACCGCGCCGAGGATCAACTGGAAAGCCTGATCGCCCACATCCACCAGCGCCATCCCGGCCTGCCTGTGATCCTCGACGCCAAGCGCGGCGACATCGGCAGCACCGCCGAGCTGTAT
>CAYHXK010000509.1:0-643 GCA_964360125.1 uncultured Sterolibacterium sp. | reverse complement strand
GCCGTCGAGGCCTTCGAGCGCTACCGCGCCGACGCGGTGACCGTCAATCCGTATATGGGGCGCGATTCGGTCGAACCCTTCCTGGCGTACCGTGACAAGGGCGTGATCCTGCTCTGCCGCACCTCCAACCCCGGCGGCAGCGACTTGCAGTTTCTCGAAGTGGATAGAGTGGATGGACTCGGTGGAGATGGCGGCAAGGAGCGACTCTTCGAGCGGGTGGCGCGCCTGGTGGCCGGCGAATGGAACCTGTACGGCCAGTGCGCGCTGGTGGTCGGCGCCACCTTCCCCGCAGAACTGCGCCACGTGCGCCAGCTGGTCGGCGACATGCCGCTGCTGGTGCCCGGCATCGGCGCCCAGGGCGGCGACATCGCCGCCACCGTCAAGGCCGGCCGCGACTCCACAGGCATGGGCCTGATGATCAATTCCTCGCGGGCCATTTTGTATGCCGGCACGCAGGCCGATGGCGGCGAAAACTTCGCCGCAGCGGCGCGGCAGGTGGCGTTGCAGACACGCGACGAAATCAACAGGTATCGGGTGGGTTAGCTGGGGGGGCGATTACTGGATACGGACCTGTAGTGTGCTCGAGTCCTAAGGTGGATCCCTGAGTCAAGACAATAATCCACTGAGTTTAAGCTGCACATTC
>CAYHXK010000508.1:0-1727 GCA_964360125.1 uncultured Sterolibacterium sp. | reverse complement strand
TGACCTGAAAGCCGACTGCACCGTCAATTGCACCACGTCCAACAAGTTCGGCAATCTGCGCTTCTATGTGGCTTACCAGTCCCTGAAGAACCAGCCGACCACCGTCACCGAGTACTCCAGCTACAACAATGGTGGAAGCAGCGCGAATGCCTACGCCTACACGGGAACCAACGATGGCGCCAATCGTTACACGGTGCAGATCGCCATCCCGGCGGACTCGGCAATTTCACAGGCGCAGGGAACCGCCAGGGTGATCAGCATCGGCCAGATCAAGGAGCCCACGCTGGATGTCGTCTCGCGGCTGCCCGTCGCGCCGGCGACGCTGCTGAATGTGTCGGTGCAGAACACCTACAAGGAGCTCGCCCTGAGCGGCACACTGACGGCACGGCGCACGGTGGTTTCCAACGACAAGTGCAATGCCTGCCATAGCCTGCTGGGCACCACTTCCGGCTCGAATATGCTCGCCAATGCCTTCCACGGCGGCGCCCGCGACACCGTCGAGTCCTGCGTGCTTTGCCACGATGCCAGCAGGGTGTCAACCGGGTCTGTCATGGCGGATGGCAGCAGCTGGAACGAGTCCTACCAGTTCAAGCGCATGATCCATGGCATCCACGGCGGCGAGAGGCGGACGTACCCCTTTACGCGCAATAACAAAGTGGTTGGTGCGTTCGGCAAGGACGGCAAGCTGCTTGCCGACGGCGTCACGACGCTGACCGCCGGCGCGGAGAACTTCACCGCCGAGGTCGCGTACCCCGGCCATCTGTGGGACTGCAATACCTGTCACGTGAATAACGCCTACCAAAAGGATCTGGGTACGCTCGGCGCAGTCATCAACAAACCGATCGACCCGGCAACGGGTGTGGCCACCACCGACCCCTTGCTGTGGAAGGTGATCTCGCCCAAGGCGGCGGCTTGCACGGCCTGCCATGACTCCGGCGGCGTGCAGACGCACGTCACCAGCGTGGGCGGCGCCACTTTTGGCGGCCTGACCCAGGGCGATTACATCGGCGGCAAGGTGCTGGAGACCTGCGATGGTTGCCACGTAGCCGGCGGCCTGGCGGGGGTGGATACCAAGCACGGCATCAAGTAAAAGACTGTCGCGGCAAGAACGGGAGGACCAGTATTGGTCCTCCCATTACGGCTTGCAGCGCAAGAGAAATCGGAACGAGTCTCCTGAGAGGATCGGCACTGACGCAGGACGGGTTTGCGGCAAGGCCGAATCACTCGGGGCAAATCATCAAGGCGCGGTTCCATGCGGAGCCGCACTGGCGATTTTGAAAACGAGGGAGAATGAAATGAAAACTACGTTTGTACGCTTGGGCCTGGTGGCCATGACGATCGCTACGCTGGCGGGTTGCGGCGGCGGCGGTAGCGACGAAGTAGCTGTCGTCACGCCCCCGCCGGTGGTAACGCCTCTACCTCCCGTGGTCACCGTGGCCAGCGCCATATCCAGCGCTGCGGCGAGTGCGGCCAACGATACCGCGAGCAATTCCTCCGCGTCGTTCACGGTGCTGCAGAACGCCGGCTTGCCGGCGGTGACGGTGAACAGCCCGCCCAAGGTGAACTTCGCGGTGTTCTCCGACGGCGCAGTGAAACTCGGTCTGACCACGACCAATGTCAGCTTCGCCCTGGCCAAGCTGGTGCCGGGCGCCAACGGCAATCCCGACCAGTGGGTGAGCTACATCTACCGCACCGAGACGGCCACTGCCGGCGTCGGCCCGAACGGC
>CAYHXK010000507.1:0-1733 GCA_964360125.1 uncultured Sterolibacterium sp. | reverse complement strand
CACGCAGGTCGATCGCTGCCGCACCGGCCTGGGCCGCCGGGGTTTGCTCCAATGCATGCGCTTCGACCCATTCCAGCGCATCGTCAAGCTGGCGGAAGGCAAACGCCTTGTTGGTGGGCCGCACCACGCCGGTGTCCTTGAGGAAACGCTTCATCTTCAGGCCGCTCGGCAGGCCCTTGGGAATGTCGCAGAACACCAGGTAGGCATCGTTTTCTTCCAGCCGGTCCTTGATCTGCTCGAGCACATGGGTGGCGGTGACATCCAGCGATTGCACCCGGCGCATGCTCAGGATGACGTACTTGCGCGTCCCGGTCTCCGGTTCCAGCGCCGCCTGGAGCTGGCTGGCGGTGCCGAAAAACAAGCTGCCCTGCAACTCGAAGACCACCATATCGCTGCCTTCGCGCTCCAGCAGTTCCCGGTCCTTGCTCAGGCTCGCCCGCTTGGAGAGGAGTTCATGGCCCTCGATGCGGTTGCGCACCACCGAACTGCGCGTCTGCTCGCGGATGAAGAGCAGGATGGCCAGTCCCACGCCCACTCCCGAGGCGGCGATCAGGTTGCCGAAAATGGCCACCAGTATCACCGACAGGATGACGAGGAAATCGAAGCGCGTCGAAGGGGTGAAGAAAAATTCCAGGCTGTGCCGGTCGATCATGCGCCAGCCGATGACGATGAGAATGGCGGCCAGCGCGGCGATCGGCACCCAGGCGAGCAGGGGCGACAGCAGCAAATAGGCGGCCAGCGAGAAGACGCCCGTCATCAGCCCGGATAGCCGCGTTTTGCCACCGCTGGAAACATTGATCAGCGAGGCGCCCATGGTGCCGGCGCCGGGAATGCCGCCCACCAGCGATGAGGCGATGTTGCCGAGACCCTGGCCGACCAGCTCGCGATTGGAATCGTGATGCGAGTTGGTCATGGCATCGATCACCAGGCAGGTCTTCAAGGTATCGATGGACAGCAGTACCGCCAGTGTCAGGGCGGGGACGAATACCTTGAGCGCGATATCCAGGCCGAGGCCGCTCAAGGCCTGCCAGTGCTGGCTGACGCTATCGCCCAGGCCGGCCTCGCTGCTGGCGAAGGCGCCGATCAGCAGCGGGTTGTGCGCGGTGTCGAGCAGCGCCGGATCCATCAATCCGAGCAGCAAATAAGCGGCCACCCCCGCCAACAGGGCCAGGATCGGGGCCGGCACCTTGCTCGTAAGACGCGGCATGAGTAGCATCGCGGCAACCACCACCGCGCCCACCAGCATGCTCTGCCAAATCCAGCCGGAGGGGCTGCCCAGCGCATCGAGCAGGCCGGTCCCGCCGGGAGCGCCGAGAAACTTGGGAATCTGGCTGCCGATGATGATCAGGCCCACCCCGCTGAGGTAGCCGCTGACCACCGGGTAGGGCATGAACTTGATCAACTGCCCGATCCTGGCCAGTCCCAGAAGAATCTGGAGCAGGCCGGCCAGCAAGCCGATCAGGCCGAGCAGCAACAAGTTCGTTTCCGCCGGAATCCCCTCCTGGGCGAAGCCGACGGCCAGGGCGGACAACACCGCTGCCGCCGGCGCGCAGGGGGCGGTGATGAGACGGGTGCTGCCGCCGAAAACCGGCGCCACCAGTCCCAGGGCGGTGGCGCCGAGAATCCCCGCCAAGGCGCCCTGCGCCGCCAGGGCGCCGCCCAGGGGGGAAAAGATGACGCCGCCGAAAGCTATCGCCGCGGGCAGCGAAACCAGCCTGGCGGCCAGGCCCCCC
>CAYHXK010000506.1:0-1737 GCA_964360125.1 uncultured Sterolibacterium sp. | reverse complement strand
GGTAAGACAGCGAGGAATAGCCGGTGCCGAAGTCGTCCAGCGAGAAGCCCACGCCCTTGGCTTTCAGCGCAAACATCTTCTCGATAACCTCCTCCACGTTGAATACCAGCATGCTCTCGGTCAGTTCCAGCTTGAGCTTTCCAGCGTCGGCGTTGTTGCAATCGAGCGCCGCCAGGACCTGCCCGACGAAGTCCGGTTGATGGAACTGGTGGGCGCTGACATTCACCGCCAGGGTGAGGTGAGCTGTTTCAGGACGCTTCGCCCAGGCGCTCAACTGCGCGCAAGCTTTTTCCAACACCCACAGGCCGATGGGCAGGATCAGCCCGGTTTCTTCGGCCAAGGGAATGAATTCGGCAGGCAACACCATGCCGCGTAGGGGATGCTGCCAGCGCAGCAGAACTTCGGCCCCCGTCAGGCGCCCCTCGCCATCGACTTGGCCTTGGTAGTAAAGAAGGAACTGATTTTTCAGAAAAGCCTCGCGTAGATCGTCCTCCAGCGCCGCGCGCTCCTTCACGACAGACTCCAAGGTGGGGTCGAAGAAGCGAATCCGATTGCGGCCGGCTGCCTTGGACTTGTACATGGCGAGATCGGCCTGCTTCATCAGCTCATCGACGCTAACAAGATCGCCCCCGAACAAGGTGATGCCAATACTTGCCGTGCTGTGGTGAGGCAGCTTGCCGAGTTGGTAACGCTGGCTCAGCGTGGCAAGAATCTTTTCGGCGACGGTTTCAATACCCGTGGCGGCATCTCCTTGGACCGCACTCAATCCCGCCAGAACCACCACGAATTCGTCGCCCCCCAAGCGGGCCACGCTGTCGCCCTCGCGCACGCACAACGTCAGGCGCTGCGCGACTTGCTTCAGCAGCAGGTCGCCGATGTCATGACCGAGGGTGTCGTTGAGCGTCTTGAAGTGATCCAGATCGATGAACAGCAACGCACCATAACTGCCGCTACGCGAACTGGCGGTCATGGCCTGCTTCAGGCGATCCAGCAGGAGTATCCGGTTGGGCAGGCCGGTAAGCTGGTCAAAGAAGGCCAGCTCCTTGAGCTTTTCTTCCGCCTGCTTGCGTTTCGTAATGTCCGCGCCGACACCGCTGTAGCCGGCGAACTCGCCAGAGACATTGAACACCGGGTCCCCGCTGGCGGTGAAATGGTACTCGGCGCCATTGACTCCGAGCCGCACAATCTCAAAATCGCGGAATGGCAAATGCGCGTCGAGTATCGCACGATGCTTCCGCCAGCCTGATTCGTCGGGCGAAAGATAGGGTATTTCCCAGCGGCGCTTGCCGATGAACGATGCTTCCCGGAACACCGCTTCCGCAGCCTCCCTTTTGCTCTCTGTGCGCCGAGTGATCCGGTGCTCGGCATCGCTCTCCCAGTAAAAGTCAAAGGACATCTCGGTGAGGCCGCGGAAACGTTCCTCGCTCTCGCGCAAGGCGACTTCCCGGTGCGCCAAGGTTTTCAGCAGGCGATTGAAGCCACCGATCAGTTGGCCGATTTCGTCCTCCCTGTCGATGGCCAAGGGCTGCGGAGGCTGGTTTGTCTCCGACAGGGTGGCCAGCGTTTCCACGGCGGCCAGCATCGGCGAGAGCTGGCGCCTCAACATCCACCAGGTCAGGCCACCCGCCAGCAGGGTCAGGAAGATCGCGGCAATCAGCATGTGCCGCTGCATGGCGTGGATAGGAGCAAAGGCTTCCGCAGTGGGCAGCACGGCCGCCACGATCCAGCCCGCCGCGG
>CAYHXK010000505.1:0-1738 GCA_964360125.1 uncultured Sterolibacterium sp. | reverse complement strand
CGGCGCTTGCATGCCATCCTGATACGCCAACGCAATGGCGGTTTTGCGCTGCTCAGGCTGATCCGTCATTTGTTTCAACTTTCATCTCGATCAGGTGTAAGCCGGCGCGCTCCATGCCTTGATTCAGCAAGGCGCCGGCGGATTGCAATGCCTGCGCCGTATCTTGCGTCGGCGTGGCGAGTTCGATGCGTATGCCTTGCGGTGTGAATTTAAGCAAGGCGCTCACCTGCCCCAAATGCGGCAAGCTCAGCTCGAGCCGCGTCTGCCATTCGCGTTCGGCGTCTTGCTCACCTTCGCGCGCGGATCGCTTCTAGATTTGCCAGCGCATATCCTGCCCCGGCCAGACTTGGCCTTGCCATAGGAGCTGGCGCTGATCCAGCGTCTCCAGTTGCTGCTGCACCAGCGGCGCGGTTTGCGGATGCACCGGTTCCTGAGTACTCGTTGAATTCGATAGTACAGGGGTGAGAGGGTTCGGCAGATCCACTTTCGGTGCTTGCCCCAAGGGCGTAAATGCGAGCGTTGGTTGTGCTGCATTTGCCGCTTGTTGTGCGGCGGTAAATGCGCGCGGCTCGGATAAGCGTCCCTGAGGTTCGCGCAACAATTCGGTCAATGGCCGATCGCCTGCTGCCCACTGCGCCTGATGCGACTCATAGAACAAGCCACTTTTTATCACGGTGTCCTTTAATAGCGCGGCGAATTGCTGCAATGGCGGCGGCGCGCCGTCGATGATCGGCTTGGCGTTGATGATCGGCGCGGCTTGACCTTGCGTCGATGTGGATGTTTGTGATTGGGACTGGGGCTGACGGGTCGCCAAGTCTTTCACCCGGTCCAATAGCGCATTCAGATAACGCCCACCGTCGCTTAAATTGACTGCCGCTTGCGACTGGCCCGACGGCAGCGGCTCCCCTGCCTGAACGAAGGTTAAGCGCGGATCGGCCGACACAAAGCGCAGCTCGATGTTTTGGCCCGGCTGCGTATTGCGCGGCAAGTTGAGATCGAGTTTCTGATCGCGGATCAGCACCAAAAAACGGCCATTGGCGATCTGCTCTTGCACCTTGGCGGTATAGCGTTCGCCTGGCACGAAAGGAACGGCAACCTTCGTCTGATCGGTGACCTCGATCAGCTTGGGGGCAGCCCCCTGAATCAGGAGCTGCAATTGATTTAAAACATCGTTAACCGCCATGGCGCCTCGTCATGCCGGTTACCTTGATCCGGCGAATTAGTGCAAATGGTTGCGCTGCATGGCCACGATCAACTCGGCCTCCGAGCGCGATATACCGCAGCTTGCCGCCACTTGCGCCACGTCCATGCCCTGTTTGGCGAGGCTGAATGCCTTGCCGTAGGAGCTGGACGCAATCTCCCCTACTGTATCGGCAGAATCCCCGCTTTCCTCAAGCCGCGCCAAGCGAATTTCCAGCGCCGCCAGCCGATTTTTCAGTTCGGCGAGTTCCTTGTTCTCCGCACGCCGACGCCAAAAGCCAAATCCGATGGGCTTGCCCGAACTCATGAGGAGCAGCAACTCGGCGATATACACCGCCAGCACGATAATGCCGGCGATCAGTAACTCTTTCCAGGTAATGACAAAGCTTGCGTCCATGCTTGATCCTAATTTTGAGCCATGCTCATTCGCGGCTCACTCACGCTAAGTTTAAGCATAATCGTCCACCTTATGCTCATCATCAGGCTCACGCTTATCTTTATCGGGTTGTTTCTGGTGGGACGGAGGGCGTTGGCGTTG
>CAYHXK010000504.1:0-1740 GCA_964360125.1 uncultured Sterolibacterium sp. | reverse complement strand
CAAAGCCCAGGGAGTGGCCGAGGTGGCCTCCATCGGCGGCTTCGTGCAGACCTACCAGGTCACGGTGGATCCGGTGAAGCTGCGGGCTTACGCGATTCCCTTGTCCAAGGTCACCCAGGTGATTCGCGACTCCAACCGCGACGTCGGCGGGCGTGTGGTGGAAATGGCCGAAACCGAGTACATGGTGCGCGGCCAGGGTTATCTGCGCGGCAAGGGCGACATCGAACTGCTGGTGGTGAAAAGCGACAAGGGCACGCCGGTGCTGATTCGCGACATCGCCCGGGTCGAACTGGGGCCGGACGAGCGACGCGGCGTCACCGAACTCAACGGCGAAGGCGAAGTGGTGTCCGGCATCGCCATGGCGCGTTACGGCGTCAACGCGCTGGAGGTGATCCACAATCTCAAGGCCAAGATCGTCGAAATTTCCGCCGGCTTGCCGGAAGGCGTGAAGATCGAGACGGTGTATGACCGTTCCGACCTGATCCATCGCGCGATCGAAAACCTCAAAGGCACCTTGATCGAGGAAAGCCTGATCGTCGCGGCGGTGTGCGTGATCTTCCTGCTGCATGTACGCTCGGCGCTGGTCGCCATCCTGATGTTGCCGGTCGGGGTGTTGATCGCCTTCATCGCCATGCGTCTGTTGGGCATGAGCTCCAACCTGATGAGCCTGGGCGGCATCGCCATCGCCGTCGGCGCCATGGTGGATGCGGCCATCGTCATGATCGAGAACGCCCACAAGCACCTGGAGCGCTTGAAGGCGGGGCATTCCGTGGAGGATCGCGCCGATGCGATGATTCTCGCCTGCAAGGAGGTGGGACCGGCGTTGTTCTTCTCGCTGCTGATCATCACGGTGTCCTTCCTTCCCGTTTTCACCCTCGAAGCACAGGAGGGGCGGCTGTTCTCCCCGCTCGCCTTCACCAAGACCTTCTCCATGGCCGGCGCCGCCCTGCTGTCGGTGACGCTGGTGCCGGTGCTGATGATGCTGTTCATCCGCGGCAAGATCCTGCCGGAAGCGAAGAACCCGGTGAACCGTTTCCTGATCTGGATTTATCGACCGATCATCGCCTGGGTGATGCGCTGGAAAAAGATGACGATTTTCATCGCCCTGCTGGCACTCGCCGTGTCGATTTACCCTGCCTCGCAGTTGGGGAGCGAGTTCATGCCGACGCTCAACGAAGGCACCTTGTTCTACATGCCGTCGTCGCTGCCCGGCATGTCGATCACCAAGGCGGCGGAACTGCTGCAGACCCAGAACAAAATCATCAAGAGCTTTCCCGAAGTCAGCTCGGTGTATGGCAAGGCGGGACGCGCCAACACCGCCACCGATCCGGCGCCGACGGAAATGTTCGAGACGGTGATCAACCTCAAGCCGGAGTCGGAATGGCGGGCCGGCATGACGACGTACAAGCTGATCGCCGATCTGGACAAGGCGCTCGAGATGCCCACCCGCGAGTCCATCCAGCAAGAGGCCGACGAGGCCACCTTTCAGCGCCGCGCCCTGGCGGTGGACAAGGAGCGCGCCATCCAGGAGAACGAGCTGGAGAACCAGATCGAGCTGGCGCGACGCGAGGAGAGGCTGATCGAGCGCCGCGGCCTCAACGAACGCCGGCGCATGGAGGAACAGGCCGAGGCCGCGCGCATCGACGCGGAGGCAACCGCCAAGCGTCTGCGGCTCGATACCGAAGCCCAGGCGGAGCGTATCGAGCGCATAGAGCAGGCTCACGTCCGCGCCGAGAGCGC
>CAYHXK010000503.1:0-1740 GCA_964360125.1 uncultured Sterolibacterium sp. | reverse complement strand
TAATCGTGATCGCGCCGGGTTGGGGAGCGCGTTCGCCGACTTTGTAGTTCTTGGCAGCCGTCTTCCCGATCATGATCTCGTTCGGCCGCGCAAGCAGGCGTCCCTCGACCAACTGGTAGTGAGCCATGGCGGCGCTGTTCGGGTCAATCCCGCCGAACAAGAAGAATGGCATGTCGGCCGTCATCACGAAACCCATAATGTATGGGCTGACCGACTTCACGCCCGGCATGGCCTGGATCTGGCTGAGCATGCGCTCATCGAGCGTGCTCATGCTCATATCCGCAACCTTTTTCTGCATAAATGTGATGTGCCCGGTGCTGCCGCTGCCGGCATCGGCCACCCCGAACACCGCGACACAGCCGCGCCGCACCTGCGGCAGGTCGCCGATGGCCGCTTCCAGCTCGTAGGGATACAGGTTGCGCCCGGCGCGAATGACGATGTCCTTGACGCGGCCGGTGAGGAACACTTCGCCATTGGCGAGATAGGCCAGGTCGCCGCTGTCCAGCCAGCCGTCATGAAACAGCCGGCGGCTGGCCGGCGGATTGCGGAAATAGCCGCTGGTCGCCGAGGGGCCGCGAAACTCCAGTTGGCCGATGCGGCGCTCGGGCAACTCGCGGCCATCGGGTCCGACAATGCGGATCTCGTGCCCCGGCAGGGGAAAGCCGCAGCCGGGCAGTTCCAGCGCTTCCGCACCGGCCGCATCACCCATGGCCGGTACCGCCAGGCCTTCCTCCTCCAGGCGCGCGCGCTCCACCCGCTCGATGCGCGCCCCCCGCCCCGGCGGCGGCACCGCCAGGCCCACCGTGCATTCGGCCAGGCCATACACGGGCGCCAGCGCCGCGGCGGAAAAACCGTAGGGCGCGAAGCGTTCGGCAAAGCGCGTCAGCGTCTGGGCGCTCACCGGTTCGGCGCCGTTGGCCGCCAGCCGCCAACAGGAGAGATCCAGACCGGCCAGCTCCTCATCCGGGATGCGCCGCGCGCACATTTCATAGGCGAAGTTGGGCGCCGCCGACACCGTGCCGCGATAGCGGTGGATCGCCCACAACCAGCGCTGCGGCCGGGCGAGGAAATCCAGCGGCGACATCAGCACCAGCGGCAGGCCGTTGTAAAGGCTGCCGAGCCAGGCGCCGATCAACCCCATGTCATGGTAGAGCGGCAGCCAGCTCACAACGACATCCGTCGGCGACAGGGCGATGGCGCGGCTCCAGGCGCGGATGTTGGCGAGCAGGTTGGCGTGGCTCAGCACCACGCCCTTGGGATCGCCGGTGCTGCCCGAGGTGTATTGCAGGAAAGCCGTGTCGTGGGCGGCCAGCGGCGGCAGCGCGGGCGCGGGTTGGTCTGTCATCGGTTCGGCGGGTTTGACTAATTCGACCAGGGTCAGCACCTGAGACAGCCCCTCCACCCGTGCCTGCAGCAGGCGGCCGGGCAGGCGCACTTCGGCGGTCACCAGCAGGAAGCTGGCCTGACAGCTTTCCAGAATGCCGGCCTGACGACCGAGATGCTCCTCGATCTGGCTCGCCCGTGCCGGCGGATACAGCGGCACCGGCACGCCACCGGCCAGCAGCGCGCCGAAGAAGGCGCGAAAGAAATCCGGTCCGCTCGGCAACATGATCGCCACCGTCGCTCCCGCCGCCAGGCCGCGCCGCAGCAGTCCGGGCGCGACGGCCTCGGCGGCGCGCAGCAGCTCGCCGTAGCCGAGGGTTTCCGTTTCAACGTCGCCCTGCAGGTAGCGCATGTGCA
>CAYHXK010000502.1:0-1760 GCA_964360125.1 uncultured Sterolibacterium sp. | reverse complement strand
GCGGCAGGCATCGGCCTGGCGAACAGGTAGCCCTGGCCGAAGTCGCAGCCCGCCGCTTTCAGTATCTCGCATTGTTCCTGGGTTTCGACGCCTTCGGCGATCACCTTGAGGCCGAGCTTGTGGGCCATGACGATGATGGCCGCGACGATGGCCTGGTCGCCTTGATCGGTGGCCATGTCGCGCACGAACGACTGGTCGATCTTGAGGAAGTCGAGGGGAAACTTTTTCAGGTAGGACATCGCCGAGTAGCCGGTGCCGAAATCGTCGAGAGAAACCCGAAACCCGGCGTCGCGGAACCGCATCAGTTTTTCCGCGACTTCGGGCCTGTCGTCGAGCAGCAGGCCCTCGGTGATTTCGATGGCGATGCACTTGGCCGGCAGGCCGATCTCTTTTAAGTAATCGATCCAGGTTTCGTGGGTATTGCCCGAGAAGAACTGGCGCGGCGACTTGTTGACGCTGATCTGGATCAGGCCGTCGTCGGTGGCTTTCAACTGCCCCGTGTCGAACCAGCGTTTGGCCGTGCGCGCCGATTCCCTGAACACCCAGTCGCCGATCTCGTTGATGAGGCTGGTTTCCTCGGCGATGGGAATGAACAGCGCCGGTTCGATCATGCCATGCGTGGGATGGCGCCAGCGCAGCAGCGCTTCGGCCTTGAAGATGCTTCCCGTTGCCAGCTCCACGATCGGCTGCAAATGCACCTCGAGCTGGCCGGCGGCGATGGCGTTGCGCAAATCGTTGCTGAGCAGCAGCCGTGTCTGCGCGATCGCCTGCATCGATGCGGTGAAATAGCTGAAGCGGTTGCGCCCCGCCTCCTTGGCCGCATACATGGCCTGGTCGGCGTTTTTCAGCAGGGATTCGACATTGTCGGCGTCGCTCGGGAAAATCGTGATGCCGATGCTGGCGGAAACGTAGACCGTCTCCGTGCCGAGCGCAAACGGCGCGGCCAGCGCCAGGAGCATTGCCTGGGCGACTTCGCCGACGCGGTCGGTGTCGGCGAGCTCGGACATGATGACGGTGAATTCGTCGCCGCCGAGGCGCGCAACGGTGTCGGTGGCGCGCACGCACTCGCGGACGCGGCGCGCCGCCTCGATCAGCAGGAGGTCGCCGGTATGGTGGCCGAGAGTGTCGTTGACTTCCTTGAAGCGGTCGAGGTCGACGAACAGCAGCGCTACATACAGATCGGCGCGCTGCGCTTTCATGATTTCCTGCTGCAGGCGGTCCCGGAACAGGCGGCGGTTGGGCAATTCGGTGAGAAAATCGTAGTTGGCCTGCCGCCAGATGGTTTCCTCGGTACGCTTCTTTTCCGTGATGTCGGAAGACATGGCGATGCGCCGCAGCACCTTGCCATTGCTGTCGTAGATGGTGTTGATCGACAGCCATTCGGGATATTCCTCGCCGCTCTTGCGCCGATTCCAGATCTCCCCCTGCCAGCGGCCGGTCGTTTCCAGCGTCTGCCACATCTCCTGGTAAAAGGGCAGTTCGTGCCGTCCGCTTTTCAGCAGTCTGGCGTTCTGGCCGATGGCTTCGTGCGCAGCGTAACCAGTCACCTGCGTGAAGGCCGGATTGATGGCGATAATGCGGTTGTCGGCATCCGTTATCGTGATGGCTTCGCTGATGGCTTGGTGCACCGAGGCGGCTATTTGCAGTTCGTTTTCGGTGCGCTTGCGCTCGATGGCGAGCCCGGCCAGTTGGGCCGCTTCGCGCATCAGTTCGATATCGCCGGCATCGGGAGCGGCCGGTTGTTCCCAGGAAAAGGCGAA
>CAYHXK010000501.1:0-1769 GCA_964360125.1 uncultured Sterolibacterium sp. | reverse complement strand
CCTGTTTCGATTTCTCGGGTTTCAGGTTGGCGTTGCCGCCGAGGCGGTAATCCATGCCGACCAGTCCGCACTGGGTCGGATCTTTCGGGCACAGCGCGGGGTCGTCGAACGGCGCGGTCAGTTCGCGGGTGATTTCGCCGGCGGCGAGCTGCTGCACGCTGGGCGCGCGGAAACCCGTATTCAAGGATCCGCGCAAAAGCACCGACTGGCTGGGCTGATAGCGGAACGCCACTTTCGGATTGGTGGTGCCGCCGATGGCGCTGTAATCGTCGTGCCGTGCCTGGAGATTGAATTCAAGCTGCTTGGTCACCGGCACGATCAATTCGGCGTAAAGGGCCTTGATGTCGCGGGTGCGCTTCGGCGCCGCGGCGTTGCCGGGACACAGCAGGACCATGTTCGGAGTGATGCTGGTGCTGCCGGTGGGCGGGGTAAGGAGGCTGATGCATTCCGGGCCGCCTTCCTGGTTGAAGAGATAGGACTCGCGGCGCAGGTCGAAACCGGCGGCGAAGCTCAAGGGACCGGCCGGCAGTTGCGTCAATTCGCCGGAAATTGAGCCGTCCATCTGTATCAGCGAGGTTTCGCCGCCCTGCAGGGTGCGCTTGGCCTTGGTAGATTCGATCAGAGCGATTGCCGCGTCGGTTTGTTTCTGTCCCGGCAGCAGCCAGGGGTTGATTATGCCGCTGGCCAGCGCGGCTTTCAGCTTGTCGACGTAGGCGTAGCCGTCGACCAGGTCCATGCTGGCCTTGGCGCTGGCCGCGGACAGGCCGAGCTTGTAGTCGTATTTGCCGATCACTCCTTCCAGACCGGCGAGCAGGCGGGTGTTTTCCGAATAATTTTCCTGGGTGCGGGGACCCCAGGCATCCATGCGGAAGCGGTAGGCGATGGGCTTGGTGGGATCGAAGTCGTTGACGCCCAGCGGCTTCAGGTTCAGGTAATAGGGGCCATTCACCGGATACAGAGTGCCGGAGGCGGCGTTGGTACTGAACTGCGCCGCCGTCAGCTCGGCCTGGGCGGTCGTTTTCGAGGCGACCAGCTCGATGAAGGCGGTGTGGTCGGCGTTGATCTTGAAAGTTCCGCGCGACAGCAGATTGACCCGTTCCACCGGCGCCTGCATCATCGATTGGGCGCCGTAGTCGGTGTTGCAAAGGTACTGGTTGGCCGCCAGCGAGGCGTTCCATAGCTGGGGCTGGAACTGCACCATGGTCGGGATCGAATCGCACTTGCCTTGCAGGCTGAGCGGATTGATGCGGGTGTACTTGGTGGTGCTGGTGGTTCCGTTGAGGGTGACGGTCGAGCCGGCCGCCGGCAGCGCGGTGTTGGCGGCATTGATGACATTGGCGTAGGGCCCGCTCGACGAGTTCGGCGACAGGCCCAGCGCCGGCTGGAAGCCGTTGGCAAAGTCGCGGTCGCGGGAGCGCAAAATGTCATTGTTGTCCACGGTAAGGCTGGCCATCACGTTGAAGCCATCGCTGTCCAGGTCGCCCTTGCCAAACAGCAGTGACGCGCGGCGCTGGGCGCCGCCGCCTTTCTGGGTAAAGTTGCCGGTCAGGGAAGCTTCGCCGCCGCTGTAGTTCTTTTTCAGGATGAAGTTCATCACGCCGCCGATGGCATCGGTGCCGTAGATCGCCGAGGCGCCGTCCTTCAGAATTTCGATGCGCTCCACCGCAGCCATGGGGATCGCATTGAGGTCCACCGCCCCGCCGCTCATGCCGTGGGTCGAGACGCGCAGGCCATTCAGCAATACCAAGGTGCTGGAAGGGCCCAGGCCG
>CAYHXK010000500.1:0-1771 GCA_964360125.1 uncultured Sterolibacterium sp. | reverse complement strand
CTGAAGGGCCGAGCGGCGGGTATCTGATGAGTTAACCGCCGTTCGCACAGCATGCCTTTTCGGGGCTGCTATGGCCGGATGTGGCCGGACTCGGACTGATGTCAAATATTCCATCGACATTTTTCCTTGCTCAACGGGAAATCATGGAACCCGGATGCCCGTCTACTGGGTGCCGAAAATCCTGTCCCCCGCATCCCCCAGTCCCGGCAGGATGTAGCCGTGGTCGTTGAGTTCGCGGTCCACGGCGGCGGTGTAGACCTGCACATCCGGGTGTTCGCGGTGCATGGTGTTGACCCCTTCGGGGCAGGTCAGCAGGCAGAGGAACTTGATGCTTTTCGGTTTGCACTGCTTGATGCGCGCCACGGCGGCGACGGCGCTGTTGCCGGTGGCCAGCATCGGGTCGACCACGATCACGTCGCGCTCCACCATGTTTCTGGGCATCTTGAAGTAGTACTCCACGGCCTGCAGGGTCTTGGGATCGCGGTAGAGGCCCACGTGGCCGACGCGCGCGCCGGGCACCACGGAGAGCACGCCGTCCAGAATGCCGTTGCCGGCGCGCAGGATGCTGACAAACACCAGCTTCTTGCCGTCGATCTGCCGGGCGGTCATGGTTTCCAGCGGCGTTTCGATCACCACGTCGTGCGTGGCCATGTCGCGCGTCACCTCATACACCATGAGGGTGGAGAGCTCGTTGAGCAGGCGGCGAAAGCTGCTGGTGCTGGCGTCCTTCTTGCGCATGAGGGTGAGCTTGTGCTGCACCAGGGGGTGGGTGACGACGTGGAGGGAAGGCAGGGCGGAGGGGTCTATGGGAACCATGGGCTGTGGTGGACGTCACGCGATCACTATGTACTCCAAGTCTAAGTGATTTCGGCGCTAGCGTAAAATTCACGAGCATACGCGGCTATACTGAACCTCGAATTGCTTAAGCTATCCGACCCGCCATGACCCTGCCCACCCTATCTTCATCGGAGCAACTAGCGCTGGTCCAGGCGGCGCGCCGCGCGCGCGAACAGGCCTACGCGCCCTATTCCAGGTTTCTGGTTGGTGCGGCCGTGCTCGACGAACACGGGCGCATCCATGCCGGCTGCAACGTCGAAAATGCCGCCTATCCCGAGGGTCTCTGCGCCGAGGCGGGAGCGCTGAGCGCCATGGTGGTGAATGGCGGACGACGTGCGCGCGCCATCGTCGTGGTGGGTGCCGGCTCTGCCTGGATCACTCCTTGCGGCGGTTGCCGGCAAAAACTGCGGGAGTTCTGCGACGCGGACACACTCATCATCACGGCCAATGAACACGAGCTTGGACCCACCTATACGCTACAGCAACTTTTGCCTGAAAGCTTCGGCCCCGAACACCTGGACAAGCCTTGATTGCAAAGCGCCAGCGCTACGGAGCAATGCGCTGGTAGACCGTCGGACTGGCTGGCGGCGCGGCGTCGCCGATCTCGAAAGCGGCCAGCAATTCCTGCACCGCTCGCTGTGCCGTGCTGTCGTCGCGTGCATGTACCAGCGCCAGCGCTTGGCCGCGTTCGATGCGGTCTCCAATCTGAACCAGCTGGCTTAGCCCTACGGCGAAATCGATGTTGTCGGTGGGACGAGTGCGCCCACCGCCCAGGCCGACGACCGCCAGACCCAGCGCGCGGCAATCGCAACGGCTGACGAAACCGCTGCGCCGGGCCGGCACCGGGACTATCAGCGGTGTGGCCTCCAGATACTTGTCCGGTCGCTCGAACAGGTCGGCGGGCCCGCCCAAGGCGCTCACCATGCGCGCGAAT
>CAYHXK010000499.1:0-1772 GCA_964360125.1 uncultured Sterolibacterium sp. | reverse complement strand
AGATATAACCGGAATTATGCAGCAACCGCACAAGCCTTTAAATCATTGATTCAGGAGCACGCGCATCTATCGGATTCGACCAGGGGTTCGGCTACGCCGCCCTTTGCATCGGGCGCACCTCCTCGGCGATCCGGCCACCGGTTTCGCTTTCCGCCTGCTTCAGGTCGAAGGTACTTTGCAGATTGAGCCAGAACTGCGCAGTGGTGTTGAAGTAACGCGCCAGCCTCAAGGCAGTGTCAGGAGTCACAGCCCGCCGCTCACGCACGATGTCATTGATCCTGGGCGCTGGGACATGCAAGTCCATCGCCAAGGCGTTGGCGCTCATGTCGAGCGGCGCAAGGAACTCCTCGCGGAGAATCTCGCCGGGATGGATCGGTCTCATTTTGTTGGTGGCCATGTTGTACCTCTCAGTGGTAATCAACGATTTCGACGTTCTCAGGACCAGCATCGGTCCACACGAAGCACACGCGCCACTGGCCGTTGATGCGAATGCTGTGTTGGCCCGCACGATCCCCGCTCAGAGCCTCTAAGCGATTACCAGGGGGCGACCTCAAATCGCGCAACTCCACAGCATCGTCCAACATTTGCAGCTTTCGCTCCGCGACGTTTTCGATGTTCCGAAACCGTCGAGGACTCTTGCCCTCATAAAGCGCTTCGGTGTCGGTGCACCGGAATGAACGTATCGTCATGGTTTAATATAAACCGTATTGCATTTAACGTCAAGCGTTAAGCGCTATTATCAATGATTTAAAGGCTTGCGCGGTTGCTACATAATTCCGGATATAACGCTGCTAGCAAGACGAGGCAAGCGCGGCTTGCTCAGGGAAAAGCAGTCGGCGCGATGGTTGATGCAGGTCAAATAAATGGGGTGCGGTTGAATTAGAATCCTTTCGCATCAAGTTGCCTGACCCTCCATTGAGCACACCACTGACTTATATCGCCGGAAAACGAGATTTTGCGCGTCTTGGAGTAATGTCTGTCGACACCCTGATGGCGATAAACGCGCGCAAAACTGGTCCCGCACTAATGTTCGGGTGCCGTCATTACTGGAGCCCGACTTGAAGCCCACCGACATCAGCGCCCCCGACTACTTTCACAAGGTCGTGGATTGCCAGTGGGCCTGTCCCGCGCATACCCCCGTCCCCGAATACATCCGCCTGATCGCCGCCGGGCGCTACTCGGACGCCTACATGGTCAACTGGCGCTCCAACGTCTTCCCCGGCATCCTCGGCCGCGTCTGCGACCGTCCCTGCGAGCCGGCCTGCCGGCGTGGCCGGGTGGACCAGGAGCCGGTCGCCATCTGCCGCCTCAAGCGCGTCGCCGCCGATTTCAAGGACGACATCCGCGACCGCCTGCCGCGGATCCCGGCCAAGCCCAACGGCAAGCGCATCGCCTGCGTCGGCGGTGGTCCGGCCTCGCTGACGGTGGCGCGCGACCTGGCTGTGCTGGGCTACCAGGTGACCGTATTCGACAACGGCAAAGTCGCCGGCGGCATGATGCGCAGCCAGATTCCCAAGTTCCGCCTGCCCGACCACATCATCGACGAGGAATGCGACTACATCCTCGGTCTCGGCATCGAGCAGCGCTTCGACCGCTGGGTCGGCAGCCTGCGCGATTTGCTGGCGGAAAACTGGGATGCCGTGTTCGTCGGCACCGGCGCGCCGCGCGGCCGCGATGCCGAGGTGCCGGGCCGCCGGGAAGCGGCGGCCAACATCCACATCGGCATCGACTGGCTGTCGAATGTCGCCTTCGGCCATATCGACAAAATCTCC
>CAYHXK010000498.1:0-1788 GCA_964360125.1 uncultured Sterolibacterium sp. | reverse complement strand
CATCTCCGGCGAGCCGGCGCCCGGCAGCATCTCCAACTACACCCAGTTGCAGGGCAAGGAGCTTTCCTACAACAACATCGGCGACGCCGACGCCGCCTGGGAATGCGTCAAGGCCTTCGACAACGGCGAGAATGCCGTCGCCTGCGTCATCGTCAAGCACGCCAATCCCTGCGGAGTGGCTGTCGCGGCCAGCGCGGTAGAGGCTTACCGCAAGGCCTTCCAGACCGACCCGACCTCGGCCTTCGGCGGCATCATCGCCTTGAACGTCGCCATCGACAAGGCGGCGGCCGAGGCGATTTCCGGCCAGTTTGCCGAAGTCATCATCGCGCCCGAGATCACGCCGGAAGCGCGCGCCGTCTTCGCCACCAAGCAGAACCTGCGGGTGTTGATCGTGCCCCTGGCCACTTCCGCAAAAACCGCCGATGCCCTCGACTACAAGCGCGTCGGCGGCGGGCTGCTGGTACAGACGGCCGACACCGCGCGCATCGACCCGGGCGACCTGAAGGTCGTGACCAAGCGCGCCCCCAGCGCTCAGGAAATGCGCGACCTGCTGTTCGCCTGGCGCGTCGCCAAGTACGTCAAGTCCAACGCCATCGTCTACTGCAAGGACGGCATGACCACCGGCGTCGGCGCCGGCCAGATGAGCCGCGTCGACTCGGCGCGCATCGCCGCCATCAAGGCCGAGAACAACGGTCTCAGCGTCGTCGGTTCGGTGGTCGCCTCGGATGCCTTTTTCCCGTTTCGCGACGGCCTCGACGTGCTGGCCAAGGCCGGCGCCACGGCGGTCATCCAGCCGGGCGGATCGGTGCGCGACGTCGAAGTGATCGCCGCCGCCGACGAACAGGATATCGCCATGGTGTTTACCGGCATCCGCCATTTCAGGCATTGAGATTCACCGCAGAGGGCGCAGAGAACGCAGAGAAAATCCATTGTTCCGCGTTCCTCTGAGTCCCCTGTACCCGTAGGGCATAAATGTCCCGAGCGTTGAAAGGTTAGTCATGAAATTGCTTGTCATCGGTTCCGGCGGGCGGGAACATGCGCTGGCCTGGCGGCTGGCACAATCGCCGCGGGTGCAGAAAGTCTTCGTCGCGCCGGGCAACGCCGGCACGGCGCTGGAGGATGGCCTCGAAAATGTGGCGCTGACGGGCGTTGCCGAGCTGCTGGCTTTCGCTCAAGCCGAGCAGATCCACACCACCGTCGTCGGCCCCGAGGGACCGCTCGCTCTGGGCGTCGTCGATGCCTTTCGCGCCGCCGGCCTGCGTATCTTCGGCCCGACCCGCGCGGCGGCGCAACTGGAAAGTTCCAAGGATTTCGCCAAGCGTTTCATGACGCGCCACGGCATCCCGACGGCGCGGTTCGAGACGTTTGCCGATGCCGCCCTGGCTCACGCCTATGTGGAAAGCGTGGGCGCGCCGATCGTCGTCAAAGCCGATGGGCTCGCCGCCGGCAAGGGCGTGGTGGTGGCGCTGTCGCTCGCCGAGGCGCACGCCGCCATCGACATGATGCTGGTCGACAACCGGCTGGGGGTGAGTTACGCAGGCGGCGCAAGGGTCGTCATCGAGGAGTTTCTCGACGGCGAGGAAGCCAGCTTCATCGTCATGGCCGACGGCGTGCACACCCTGGCGCTGGCCACCAGCCAGGATCACAAACGCCTGCGGGATGGCGACCAGGGCCCCAATACCGGCGGCATGGCGCTTATTACCCCGCGCCGGTGGTGACGCCGGCCATCCATGCCCCCCCCATGCGCGAGGTGATCCTGCCGACCATCGAGGGCATGGCGCAAGACGG
>CAYHXK010000497.1:0-1789 GCA_964360125.1 uncultured Sterolibacterium sp. | reverse complement strand
GCAGAGCCGACGCGAAAAAATGTGGTCGAGGCAGGCCTGGTTGCAGGCGATGCAGGTATTGATTTCGTCGGCGCGGTTTTGCGCGGCCTTATTCACGAATTCGGCATCGGCCAGGAAGGGGCGGGCCATCGACACCATGTCGGCATCGCCGCGCGCCAGCACCGCCTCGGCCACCGCCGGGTCGTTGATGCGGTTGGTGGTGATCAAGGGAATCTTTACCTGCCCCATCATGCGCTGCGTCACCCAGGTGTAGGCGGCGCGCGGCACCATGGTGGCGATGGTGGGAATGCGCGCTTCATGCCAGCCGATGCCGGTGTTGATGAGGGTGGTGCCGGCCGCTTCCAGCGCCTGGGCCAGCGCCACCACCTCGTCCCAGGTGCTGCCGCCCTCGACCAGATCCAGCATCGACAGGCGGAAGATGATGATGAAGTTGTGACCGACCCGAGTCCGGGTGCGACGCACGATTTCCAGCGCGAAGCGGATGCGGTTCTCGTAGCTGCCGCCCCAGCGGTCGTCGCGGTGGTTGGTCTGCGGCGCGATGAACTGGTTGATCAGGTAGCCTTCCGAGCCCATGATCTCGACCCCGTCGTAGCCGGCGTGCTGCGCCATGGCGGCGCACCGGGCATAGTCTTCGATGGTGCGTTCGATCTCGTGGTCTTCCAGCGCGCGCGGCGGCGTCGAGTTGATCGGCGACTTCAGCGCCGAGGGCGCCACCGGCTGCGTGCCGATGGCGTAGCGGCCGGTGTGGAGGATTTGCAGGCAGATCTTGCCGCCGTGCGCATGCACGGCGTCGGTGATAACGCGGTGCTTCCCGGCCTCCGCTTGATTGTCGAGGATCGCCGCACCCGGCAAGACGCTGCTGTCCCGGTTCGGCGCGAAGCCGCCGGTGACGATCAGGCCGACGCCGCCCTTGGCGCGCTCGGCATAGAACGCCGCCATGCGCGCATGACCGGCGGGAATGTCTTCCAGGCCGGTGTGCATCGAACCCATCAGGACGCGGTTTTTCAGGGTGGTGAAGCCGAGGTCGAGCGGCGCCAGGAGGTGCGGGTAGGGGGAGTTCATGGGGTAATTTCCTGTGATCGGAATATTTGCAAACAACAAGTGCCAAAAGTTTTTCAGGGATACGAAAAAAATCAGAACCAGATCTCCGGGTAACGCCGCGATTTCGACAGGTTGTTGACCAGCAAAGCCACCGCCAGCAGTATCAGAGACCCAAGAGTGACGGGCACCAGCGCAAAGATGAAACCCAGCTTGTGATTCTCGCTGGAGCCGATCACTGCGATCAGCGCCGTGGCGCCGCCGGGCGGATGCAGCGTGCGGGTGGCGTGCATTACGGCGACCGAAGTGGCGACCGCCATAGCCTCGGCCAGCCAAAGGTGTTGGTGTAGCAGCTTCCAGCAAATCACCCCCACCAGCGCGGAGAGGAGATGTCCGCCGACCAGATTGCGCGGCTGGGCCAAGGGACTGCGCACGGCGCCGAAGAGGAGTACGGCGGATGCGCCGAAGGAGCCGATCATCAGCGACAGATCGAGTCCCGCGAAAAACAGTTGATTCACCCAGGCCACCGCCGCAATCCCCAGGAAGGCCCCGAACCAGGACCAGAGAATTTCATGGTTGCTCACGCGCGGCGGACTGCCGCGCGTGGTGCCGCGCATCTTGCGCAGATATCCCCGCAGCCACGCCCTCACCGCAGATCTTCCAGGTGATGCGCAGCCAGAAAATCCTTGCGGAAAATCATCCCGCGCAGCCGGCCGTCGTCGCCTACTACCGGCATGCTGCGGCCGGCATG
>CAYHXK010000496.1:0-1789 GCA_964360125.1 uncultured Sterolibacterium sp. | reverse complement strand
GTACAGGCTGCCCTCGGCCTGGGGCATGGAAACGATTTGTTGCGGCAGATAAATCGTGTCGGTATCGGTCCAGGCTGCCGTGCCTGCCCCAGAACCAAGTCCCAGCGGCCTGCCGGAAAGTCCCTGGACGAAACGCGCGAGCCGCGCTTCAATTTCGGTGAATTTCGTCAATGCCCGCACGCCGTCCTGCGCGGCGGAAAAACTCTCGAAATCACGCAGCAAGTCCATCGCCGCGCGGCCGCCATGACGATCGAAGGCATCGAGGCCGGCCAGTACCCAGGCATCGAACTCCGCGTCGTCGAGCAAGGCAAACGCTCGTGGAGCCAGAGTGGCGATCTGGTAGCCGATCTCGGCGTAGGTCTGCGAGGCGACGGCGGCCCAGTGGAGCAGCTTTTCCTGTTGCGCTCGATTCAAGGTTTCCAGGCCCTGGGCAATACGGGTCGCCGAACGGTGCGAATGCGACGCGAACAACACCTCGTCGAGACGTGCCTCAAGCTCGTCGCCGAACAGCCGCCTGGATCCCGCTATCGCACTGGGTAGTTCCATCCCCTGGACTCCTAGCGCCTCTGCTAAAGGGCGGCTGTCAGTACCCAAGAAATACCACGGGCTCTAGAAGACGGCGCGGACGAGATCATCGAGCGTTCCCGTCATGTCCGGATCGTCGCTGAGCGCCCGCGCCACGGCTGCGGTACACGACGCCAAGGGGGAAATCCCGGCCGCAATCAATTGGGCCGCATGCACCAGCAGGCGCGTGCTGGCGCCCTCATCCAGGCCCGCGCCCTTGAGGTTGCGGGTCAGCTCGCCGAGCTTGACCAGTCGCCGCGCCGTATCTGCATCGACGCCGCCCTCCCTGGCCACGATACCCGCTTCGACCGCGGCCTCGGGATAGTCGAATTCCAGGGCGACGAAGCGCTGGCGCGTGCTGGGCTTGATCTCCTTCAACACGCTCTGGTAGCCCGGGTTGTAGGAAATCGCCAGCATGAAGGAAGCCGAGGCCGGCACCATCTCGCCGCGCTTGTCCACCGCCAGCACTCTTCTCGAATCGGCCAGCGGATGGATCACCACAATGGTGTCCTTGCGCGCCTCGACGATCTCATCCAGATAGCAGATGGCCCCGGCACGGACGGCGGCGGTAAGCGGGCCATCCACCCAGACTGTTTCGTTGCCGACGATCAGGTAGCGGCCGACCAGATCCGCCGTGGTCAGGTCATCGTGACAGGCGACCGTGACCAGGGGGCGCTTGAGGCGCCAGGCCATGTATTCGATGAAGCGTGTCTTGCCGCAGCCGGTGGGACCTTTCAAAAGCGCCGGAAGGCGCTGCGCGTAGGTGGCCTCGAACAACGCCACTTCGTCGCCGATGGGCTGATAATAAGGTTCCTCGCCGATATGCATGAGTTGCGGGGCAAGTACCCCGGAAACGATTTCAGCCATGATCGGCACCCGAAGAGGTGGCTGCTGCCGTCATCCCCGCGCTCATTCCTGGTCGCCGTACATCTCGTTCTCGTCACGCGCCACTCGTTCGGCGGCTTCTTTTTCCAGGCGTCTCTGCTTCTCGGCCAGACGCCCACGGCGAGCTTCCACGGATTCCTCGCGCATGGCAATCGTCATCTCGCCGAACAGCACCTGAAGCAAAAAACGGAAACCAAACAGCATCAAGGTTTTGTCGTCGCTGAGTATCTTCAACTTCTCCTCGTCGGGAATCTAATATACATCGCCGAACCCCTCGCTGGCGACGAAAGTGCGGAACTGGTCGATGTCGTAGCAACTGGTAAAGAACAGTTGCAGGCTG
>CAYHXK010000495.1:0-1791 GCA_964360125.1 uncultured Sterolibacterium sp. | reverse complement strand
ATCTGCTGGGCAAGCGCGTCGACTATTCCGGCCGCTCCGTCATCGTGGTCGGCCCGCAGCTCAAGCTGCACCAATGCGGCCTGCCGAAAAAGATGGCCTTGGAACTGTTCAAGCCGTTCATTTTCGAGCGCCTGGAAAAAATGGGCATCGCCAGCACCATCAAGGCGGCGAAGAAGGAAGTGGAAGCCGAGACGCCGGTGGTGTGGGACATCCTCGAGGAAGTCATCCGCGAGCATCCGGTGATGCTGAACCGCGCGCCGACCCTGCACCGCCTCGGCATCCAGGCGTTCGAGCCGATGCTCATCGAGGGCAAGGCGATCCAGCTGCATCCGCTGGTTTGCGTCGCTTTCAACGCCGACTTCGACGGCGACCAGATGGCCGTGCATGTGCCCTTGTCGCTGGAAGCGCAGATGGAGGCGCGCACCCTGATGCTGTCCTCCAACAACATCCTGTCGCCCGCCAACGGCGAGCCGATCATCGTGCCGTCGCAGGACGTGGTGCTGGGCCTGTATTACACCACCCGCGAGCTGATCAACGCGCGCGGCGAGGGCATGTATTTCAGGGATGTCTCGGAAGTCAAGCGCGCCTACGAATCCGGCCAGATCGACTTGCATGCGCGCGTCATGGCGCGGATCCGCGAGGTCGAGGTGGATGCGGAGGGCAATCGCAGCGAGAAACTGACCCGCTACGAAACCACCGCCGGCCGCGCCATCCTGTCGGAAATTCTGCCGGCCGGCCTGCCCTTTTCGGTGCTCAACAAGCCGCTCAAGAAGAAGGAAATCTCCAAGCTGATCAATGCCTGTTTCCGCCGCTGCGGGCTGAAGGAAACCGTGATCTTCGCCGACAAGCTGCTGCAAGCCGGCTTCACCCACGCCACGCGTTCCGGCATCTCGATCTGCGTCGATGACATGCTGGTGCCGAGCCAGAAACACGCCATCATGGAATCCGCCGAGGGCGAGGTCAAGGAAATCGAGAAGCAATACACTTCCGGCCTGGTCACCGTCGGCGAGCGCTACAACAAGGTGGTGGACATCTGGGGCCGTGCCGGCGACCAGGTCGCCAAGGCGATGATGGACCAACTCGCCGTGCAGCAGGTCGTCGATCGGGATGGCAAGACGGTTCTGCAGGAATCTTTCAACTCCATTTACATGATGGCCGACTCGGGCGCGCGTGGTTCCGCCGCCCAGATCCGCCAATTGGCAGGCATGCGCGGACTGATGGCGAAGCCGGATGGCTCCATCATCGAGACTCCGATCACCTCGAACTTCCGCGAGGGCCTCAACGTTTTGCAGTACTTCATCTCCACCCACGGCGCGCGCAAAGGCCTTGCCGATACCGCGCTGAAGACCGCCAACTCGGGCTATCTGACCCGTCGCCTGGTGGATGTGACGCAGGACCTGGTGGTGATAGAAGAGGATTGCGGCACCGATCTGGGCTTCAACATGAAAGCCCTGGTCGAGGGCGGCGAAGTGGTGGAACCGCTGCGCGAGCGCATCCTCGGGCGCGTGCTGGTTGCCGATGTGCTGCACCCCGATACACATGACAGGCTGATTCCGGTCGGCGCCCTGCTCGATGAAGATGCGGTGGACCTGATCGACTCTCTCAGCATCGATGAAGTCCGGGTGCGCACTCCGCTCAACTGCGAGACGCGCTTCGGTTTGTGCGCCAAGTGCTATGGCCGCGATCTCGGTCGCGGTTCGCTGGTGAATATCGGCGAGGCGGTCGGCGTGATCGCCGCCCAGTCGATCGGCGAGCCCGGCACCCAGCTGACGATGCGTACCTTCCACATCG
>CAYHXK010000494.1:0-1794 GCA_964360125.1 uncultured Sterolibacterium sp. | reverse complement strand
GCGATCCAGCACATACTCCAGGAACGGGCGGCCGGCGACCGGCGCCATCGGCTTGGGCAGATCCGGCACCCGATCCCGCAAGCGCGTGCCGAATCCGCCTGCGAGCACCACGGCCTTCATTTAGAGCGGGGAAACACCAACTGTTCGACCAGGCCGCAAATGATGTGGCCGACGACGATATGCCCTTCCTGGATATTTGGCGTATTGCCCGAAGGGATCTCGATGCAGTGATCGACCATCCCGGTGATGCGCGCGCCCAGGTTGCCGGTCATGCCCACGGTGACCAACCCCATGCGTCGCCCGGCTTCCAGGCCGGCAATGACGTTGGGCGAGCGGCCCGATGTGGAAATTCCGAACAGCACATCCCCCGCCCGTCCGACCGCTTCAACCTGGCGGGAAAAAAGATGCTCGTAACCATAATCGTTGCCGATGGCGGTCATTACCGAAGAGTCCGTCGTCAGGGCGAACGCCGGCAAGCCTGGCCGGTCGTGGGCAAAACGGCTGACCATCTCGCCGGCCAGATGTTGCGCGTCCGCGGCACTCCCGCCGTTGCCCATGAACAGCAGTTTGTTTCCGCTCCGCAACGCGCTGACGCAGGTATCCACCACGGCATGCACCACCCCGGCCAAGCGCTCATCCTCCAGCATCAATCCCAGCACGCGGGCGGTTTCCTGCATTTGACTTTTGATCGTTTGCCGCATCAAACTCTCCAGCTTTGCGTACCGTGCTTGGTAAAGTGACAATTGCTCACCTGGCCCTCGAAACGGCCCAGCGTCCGAATCAGGTCCATGCGCTTGTCGGGGGGAACGAAGAACATCATGAAGCCGCCGCCGCCGGCGCCGGAAACCTTGCCCGCCAGCGCTCCCGCCGTGCATGCCGCTTCGTAGATTTCTTCGATGTTGGTGTTGGACACCGACTTGGCCGAGCGCTTCTTGCTTTCCCAACCTCCGCGCATCGACTCGACGATGCCGGCAAAGTCGCCTTTCAACAGGCACTCCTTCATGGTGATGGCTTCGCGCTTGAGGGCATGCATGGCTTCGATCGCCACGACCGAACCCGACTTCACGTTCGCGCTCTGGTCGGCGATGATGCGTGCCGACTCGCGCGACACACCCGTGTAGAACAGCACCAGCGACGCCTCCAGTTCGCAGATGAAGTCGCTCTTGATGCGCAAGGGATTGATGACCGCGCGATCATTGGCGTAGAACTCCATGAAGTTGAATCCGCCAAAGGTGGCCGCATACTGATCCTGGCGTCCGCCCTGCAGATCGCAATCGATGCGCTCGATCTTGTAGGCCAAATGCGATTGGGAATAATCGTCCAGGGGGATGTTGAGCAGTTCCACGAAGGCCTTGAGCATCGCCACCACCAATGTGGAGGACGAACCCAGGCCGGAGCCGGCGGGTGCATCGCAAAAAGTGCTGAGTTCCAGCGCAATCGGCCGGCCGTCGTTGAAAGTCCGCACGATCTCGTTATACACGGCCTTGTGCAGATCGAGTTCGCCATCCAGCGGGAATTCCGCCTGCAGCGGGAAGCCCAGCGACCTCTGCTGATCCGTGGAAACGAAGCGCACGCAAGGCTCGTCCAGCGTTTTGATCACCGCGTAGGCATAGCGATCGATGGTCGCATTCAGGATGCAACCGCCATGCTCGTCGCAGTAGGGCGATACGTCCGTGCCGCCGCCGGCAAGACCGAGGCGCAACGGGGCGCGGGCGCGAACAAGCATCAGAGTGCTCCCCGGTCAGAGTGGCTGATCATTTTCGAAGGGCGGCTTGCCCTGGTTGCCCTGCTTCA
>CAYHXK010000493.1:0-1814 GCA_964360125.1 uncultured Sterolibacterium sp. | reverse complement strand
ACCCATGGTGCGTGCGCAAATGTCCTTACTGCGATTTCAACTCGCATGAAGCCCGGGGCGGTGTGGGCAGCATCCCGGAAGACGACTACCTGGCCGCGCTGATCGCCGATCTCGAAGCGGCCCTGCCGCAGATCTGGGGACGGCGCATCGTCAGCGTCTTCATCGGCGGCGGCACCCCCAGCCTGCTTTCGGCCCATGCAGTCGACACGCTGCTGATGGCGCTGCGCGCGCGCCTGCCACTGCTGCCGGACGTCGAGATCACCCTCGAAGCCAACCCCGGCACGGTCGAGGCGGGCAAGTTTGCCGCCTTCCGCGACGCCGGCATCAACCGGATATCGCTGGGCATCCAGAGCTTCGACGAGCGCCATCTGGCGGCGCTGGGCCGCATCCATACCTCCGCCGAGGCGCGCCGCGCGGTCGATCTGGCGCTGCGCCAGTTCGACAACGTCAATCTCGACCTGATGTACGCGCTGCCGCAACAGACCCTGTCCGAGGCGCGCCGCGACATCGAAACCGCCGCCGCCTGCGGCGTCGCGCACCTGTCCGCCTACCACCTGACGCTGGAGCCGAACACGCCCTTCCACCACGCCCCGCCGCCGCTGCCCGACGACGATCTCGCCGCCGATATGCAGGAAATGGTCGAAGCCACGCTCGCCGGCGCCGGCTACCGGCACTACGAGACCTCGGCCTTCGCCCGCCCGCAGCGGCGTTGTGCGCACAACCTCAACTACTGGAATTTCGGCGACTACCTCGGCATCGGCGCCGGCGCCCACGGCAAGATTTCATCGCCTGAGGGCATCGTCCGCGAAACCCGCCGCAAAAATCCGCGCGACTATCTGGCGGCTGCCGCACAGGGGGACTTCGTGCAGGAGCGCAGAACCGTCGGCAGCGACGAACTGCCTTTCGAGTTCATGATGAATGCGCTGCGGCTGAACGAAGGCTTTCCGTCGCGCCTGTTCGAGGAACGCACCGGCCTGCCGCTCACGGCGATTCAGGCGGAACTGCGCGCGGCACGGCGCGAAGGCCTGCTGGAAATGACGGCGCAACAGATTGCCCCAAGCGAGCAGGGCCGGCGTTTTCTCAACCGGCTGCTGCTGGGGTTCCTGCCGGATCGCTGAACGACTCTGCGGCATATTCGACCTGGTTGCGGCCTGCCGCCTTGGCGCGGTACATCGCCTGATCCGCCAGTCCGATCAAGCGATCCAGACTGATTTTGTAATCGCCGACCGCCACGCCGATGCTGACGGAAATGCGGATAGGCTGATCCAGCCCCTGCACCATGACCGGAGTCGTTGCCACAGTGGCGCAAATGCGCTCGGCCACCATCAGTGCCGTGTCGCGCGCCGTGTCCGGCAGCAAGACTATGAATTCCTCGCCGCCGTAACGGCCGAATATATCCAGTCGTCGCAGGCAGCTTTGCGCGATCTCGGCAAACCGCCGCAATACCTGGTCGCCCACCTGGTGGCCGTGGTTGTCGTTGATAACCTTGAAATGGTCCAGATCAAGCATCAGCAACGCCACCGGCTGGCCGGAGCGCTGGCCGCGCGCCTGTTCCCGCTCCGCCAGGTCGATGAAGGCGCGCCGGGCGAAGGCTCCCGTCAGGGTATCGTGCGCGGCGAGATACTGGAGTTCCTCCTTGAGCCGGTCGTGGGCCAACAGAATCAGTCCGACCGCCATCAACAGGACGCCCAGGAAGTAGCCCGCAAGAAATATCTGCTGGGTCCAGCTGGTCGACAGGAAGCTGCTTTGGGGCTGTTCGAACCAGAAGGCCTGGACCGACCTTGCCAGGGATATCAGGGTTTCGGCAAGAAAGA
>CAYHXK010000492.1:0-1815 GCA_964360125.1 uncultured Sterolibacterium sp. | reverse complement strand
CCGAAAGGCGACTTGTCGGCGAGTTGACGCGAGTCGTAGCGGACACTCGCGGCCACCGGATCGAGCGCCGCCTGGACGGCGGACGGCGCGTGGGCGCACGCCGTCAGGCCGCAGACAGCGAACGCAAAGAGAGCCAGGCGGCGAATCATGGAAGGACCTTGAATACGCGCACCGACTGGGGCCCCAGCGGGATATGCGCGGTTCCGGCGGCATCGCTATCCGCCCTGCCGCCGCTTGAGGGATAGACCGAAGCCAGCGTGGCGCCACCCGGCAGGCCGGGGACATCGGCTATGATGGAGGCCAGACCGTAGTTGATCAGCACCAGCGTGTGTTCCTTGCCCAGTTTGCGCTGGTAGCCCATGATCTGACCCGCAGCCAACGGCGCCTCGTAGCTGCCGCGGGCAATCGACGGCAGCGTGTTGCGCAGCCTCAGCATGGCCTTGTAGAAGGTCAGGATCGAATTCGGATCCTGGCGCTCGGCCGCGACATTGTGGGTGGCGGCATTCTTCGAGAGCGGCCGAAAAGGTTTGCCGCCGGTGAAGCCGGCCTTGCCGGGTTCCGCTGTCCAGCTCATCGGCGGCCGCACGCGCGCATCCTTGGCCGCCGTGGTGTCGCCTGCGGGACCGATGCTTTCGGCCATGCCGATCTCCTCGCCGTAGTAGAGATAGGGCGTGCCGGGCAACAACAGGTAGGTGGCCGCCGCGAGCCGGTATTGGGCGCCATCTCCTTTCAGTTGATCCCACAGGCGGCCGCCGGTAAAGGAATCGTGGTTGACCGTGAAAGCGGCCATGGTGATGGGCGCGGCCTGGTAGTAGTCGGCCACGCTGCGGATGGCCTTGGGGTCGCCGCGCGCCGCGTTGACGATGTCGCCATTCAGGTCGAAGGCGAAGGCGCCGCCGCAGATGTAGGGTGGCGCCCAGGTTTGCGGCTTGCCGGTGGATTCGCACACCGCATAGCGGTTGCGGTAGCCGTCCATTAAGGCCTTGATGTTACCGACCAGCGCGTAGCTGCCGGGCTGGTCGCGCCACTCGACGGCATCCTTTTCGATGAGGTGTGAAACCGCGTCGAAACGAAAGCCGTCCAGCCCCCGGTTCAACCAGAAGCGCAGGCTGTCGCGATGGTAGTCCATCACCCGCGTATTCTCGAGGTTGAAATCCGGCATGTCGGCGCCGAAAGTGGCGTAGTAAGTGCCTGTCGGCGAGCCATACCAAGGGTTCTTGCCCCAGATGTCCCAACCCGTCGGGGCCGGGTCCTTCCACACGAACCAGTCGCGGTAAGGGCTGGCCGGTGACGCAACGGCGCTCTGGAAGAGCGGGTTCTGGTCCGAGCTGTGATTGATGACGTAATCCATGATCACGCCGATGCCGCGCTTGTGCGCTTCGCGCAGCAGCTGGTCGAAATCCGCCAGAGTGCCGTAAGCGGGGTCGATGCCGCGGAAATTGGTCACTGCATAGCCGTGGTCGCCATCGGCATTGCGTGTGATGGGCATCAGCCAGATGCCCTTGATGCCCAGATCCTGAAGATAGTCCAGGCTCTGCGTCAAGCCGCGCAGATCGCCGTGACCATCGCCGTTGCTGTCGCGCCAGGCGCGCACGAAGATCTCCATGAACGCGCCGTTCTGCCAGCCGGGCGCCAGGCGGCTGCCGTGGTCGGCGGTCTTCACTTTGCCGATGGCCACGGCAAGCGCCGGTTCGGCGGCGTGAGCGAAACTCAAGGACAAGGTCGCCGCAAGGACGGCGGCGCGGAACAGGTTGCGGACGTGCATCGCTGGACTCCTCATGGCCCGGGACCGCCGAGCGAACGATCATTCGGGCA
>CAYHXK010000491.1:0-1818 GCA_964360125.1 uncultured Sterolibacterium sp. | reverse complement strand
GCTTCGACGGACAGGTTTCGGTGTTCGATGCGCGCGGCGGGAAAGAGCGCACTTCGCCCTGTTATCACTGCCTGTTTCCGGAAAACCAGGATGTCGAGGAAGTGCGCTGCGCCACCATGGGGGTGTTCGCGCCGCTGACCGGCATCATCGGCAGCGTGCAGGCGGCGGAAGCCTTGAAGCTGCTGATCGGCTGCGGGGAATCGCTGGCCGGGCGGCTGTTGCTGCTGGATGGTTTGGCGATGGAATGGCGCTCGATTGTCATTCCGCGCGATCCGGGGTGTATCGTGTGCGGAAGCGTAGATAGCGCGCAAACCTGACAAGGCGACTGGATTTCGATCATGTTCTACCTCGACCTTTTCCGCGCCCTGGAACGGGAAAACGTCCGCTACCTGCTGATCGGCGGGCTGGCACTGAACATCCACGGGGTCGAACGAGCCACCATGGACATCGACCTGATGCTGGCCATGGATACCGACAACCTCCATGCCTTTATTCGTGCCGCACAGGAACTGGGCATGCAGCCGGTGGCCCCGGTTCTCCTGGAAGATTTGGCCGACACCACCCAAGTACGCCGCTGGATCGAGGAAAAGCACATGATCGCCTTCGGTCTTCGTCCTCGCGCACCCTCGGCCCCGACGCTGGACATCCTGATCCGGCCCCGGATCGATTTCGAGCAGGCATGGCAACGGCGTGTGGAAAAGAACCTGGGCAACGAACGCATCCAACTGGCCCACATCGACGACCTCATCGGTCTAAAGACAGGCACGGGACGCCTGAGGGATCAATCCGACATCGCCGCACTGGAACGCCTCAAGCAATTAGGAGTGGGTTGAGACGAATGGAACGCGTCGACTTCAGCTACGAAATTTCCGACGAGCGGCTGATCGCCTACAGCCGCTTGCCGCTGCTTGATCGGCTACGCTGGCTGGACGAAGTCAGGCGCTTCACCCTGATGACCAGGGAAGCGCCCGTCGTGTCACGGGAAGATGCGGCTATCCCAGCCTTGGGATCGGAGAAACTGTAGGGACTGACCGTTTGCCCTTGCCGGGACCGCGATGCCGGGTCTCGCCCCGGCGGGCGAGTTACTTTCTTGTTGCGCGACAAGAAAGTACCCAAACGATTTTGCCAAATGAGGCGCCCCGCCGCCCCGGCCACCGGTAGACGATTTCGGCGGCACAAATTCCTTCCTGCTTGCAAAGCGCAGCGCATGGGTGTTACCCTAGTGTTACCGAACCGCGAAAAGGGTGCCCAACAATGTCCACTACGTCACTGAAGCTTTCTGACGAACTCAAGCAGCGTGCCGTAGCTGCAGCCGAGAAGCAAGGGGTGTCGCCACATGCGTTTATGATTCAGGCGATTGAGCAGGCAGCCACGGCGGCAGAACGGCGAGCCAGTTTCGTAAGCGAGGCCCAAGCGGCACGAGACCAAATGTTGAGGACCGGCAAAGGCTACGATGCCGGTGAGGTTCACGCCTACCTGAAGGAGCGCATTGCCGGCAACAAGCCTGCGAAGCCGAAAGCCAGATCTTGGCAAAGTTGAGCTATTCAGGACGAGCGCTTGCCGATCTCGAAAGGCTAAGCGACTTCCTGATTGAGTACGATCCATTGTTGGCGGCAGAGACGGTTGGGTTGATTGAGGAAGCGGTTGAAATGCTGATTCGCCATCCCTTTATCGGTCGTCCCGTGCAGCAACCATTGCGGGAGTTGGTGATATCTCGCGGACGTACGGGCTATGTGGCGCTCTACAGCTACGAGGAGAATCAAGACGCCGTCTTGATTCTCGCGATCCGACATCAACGTGAAGCAGGCTATTGGGGAC
>CAYHXK010000490.1:0-1829 GCA_964360125.1 uncultured Sterolibacterium sp. | reverse complement strand
GAAGATACAGCCCAAGGAAACCCCCATGAAACAGCCCCGTTCCGGCAATCCTCAGGATTCCCTGACCCCGCGCCAGCGGGAAATCCTCGACTTCATCCGCAACAGCCTGGAAGCGCTCGGTGCGCCGCCGACCCGGCTGGAGATCTGCAATGCCTTCGGCTTCGCCTCGCCCAATGCCGCCGAGGAGCATTTGCGGGCCTTGGCCAGGAAGGGCGCCATCCGCATGGAGGCGGGCGCGGCCCGGGGCATTCGTCTGGTGGAGCAACTGGGCCTGCCGTTGATCGGCTCGGTGGCCGCCGGCAGCCCACTGCTGGCGATGGAGAATCAGCGCGGCAAGATCCAAATTTCGCCCGACCTGTTCTCACCCCGCGCCGACTACTTACTTCAGGTCCGGGGTAACAGCATGACCGGCGCCGGCATCCTCGATGGCGATCTCCTGGCCGTTCATCGCACCGAGGAGGTGCGTAGCGGCCAGATCGTCGTCGCCCGCCTGGAGGACGAAGTGACGGTGAAACGTCTCAAGCGCCGGGGCGGGCGCATCGAACTGATCGCGGAGAACCCCGACTACGCGCCCATCGTGGTCAATGGCCCCCTGGCTATCGAAGGCCTCGTGGTCGGCCTGATCCGTGACGGCCGGACGCTGTGAGAGGATAGGAAATCCATCGGTACTTTGATGAAGCTTGGTCTGTTTTGTTCCTACCACGCGATGCGCTATTCGTTCCCGAATTGCGCTTCCAAGTCTCTCGCCCCATGTAACACACGCACGATGGCGATGCCATCCGGCACCACTTCGTAAAAAATCACGTAGCGCTCAACCGGGAAGCTCCGCAGACGCGGCGCCAGCTCGTCGCGGGCGCGACCCATCAGCGGTTGCGCAGCCAGGATGCGGAGCTTCGCGTCGATACGGTCGATAAAGGCATCGGCGTGCGCGACGCTGTCATCGGCGATGTAGTCCCAGATTTCGCTGAGGTCTTCGCCCGCGCGCGGGCGTTTGGTAATCGTCGCCATCTATACTTTGGAAGTGCGGGTCTTGGCGGCGCGTTTAATCCGACCAGCACGCTTGATCTCCTCGGGGGACCAAGCCGTGGCGGGGCCACTGTCGAGCCCCTCCTGGATATCCTGTCGCAACTGATCGAGTTTGGCGGCCTGCAGCCGGTCTTTTTCGTCCATCAGTCGCAGAGCTTCCCGCACGACTTCACTCGCCGAGTTGTAAAGGCCGGAGGTGACTTTCGTCCGCACCATCTCTTCCAGTTGCGGGGTCAGGTTGATGTTCATGCCCATGACAAGCCTCTCAATAAACGGTCATTTACATCTTCAAATATATCAAGAAATGTCAAACATGGACAATTATTTCTCAAGGCCGACTACTCGCCGCTGTCCTGAATTTGCAGCGGCCCCGAGCCGCTGTAGCGGTCGAGCGCGAGGTAGATCACCGGCGTGATATAGAGGGTGATGATCTGCGAGAACAGCAGTCCGCCCGTGACGACGAGGCCGAGCGGCTGGCGTAACTCGGCGCCGGCGCCCCAGCCCAGGGAAATGGGCAGCGAGCCCATCAGCGCCGCGAAAGTGGTCATCATGATCGGCCGGAAGCGCAGGATGCAGGCCTGGCGGATCGCCTCGGCCGGCGCCAGGCCCTGCTTGCGCTGGGCGTGCAGCGCGAAGTCGATCATCATGATGGCGTTCTTCTTGACGATGCCGATCAGCATCAGGATGCCGATGGTGGCGATCAGCGTCAGGTCCAGGTTGAACAGGCGCAGGGTCAGCAGCGCCCCGACCGCCGCCGAGGGCAGGCCGGCGAGGATGGTCAGCGGGTGGATGTAGCTCTCGTA
>CAYHXK010000489.1:0-1843 GCA_964360125.1 uncultured Sterolibacterium sp. | reverse complement strand
GATGTCCGACACCCAGCCGCCGTGGGCTTTTCTCAAGGTGTTCCGCTACCTGGAGGAGTTCGGCGCCGTGTCGATCGGTTCGCTATATACCTTCGGCCTCGAAGGCATCTGGGAAACCAAGCCGGACGGCAGTTGGGGCCCGCGCACCGTGCCGTGGGAACTGGGCATCGAGATGAACACCCGCGAGCAGGCGATGAAGCTGTATTGCGACTGGAACCTTTCAAAACCGCAGTGGCAACACTTCTACGATCCGCGCCTGAAGACCGCGATGATGAAGACCATCGTCAAGGAATGGGGCGTGGACGGCGTCATGCTGCATCTCAACCGCGGCTGCGAGGGGCTGTCGCTGGGCATCATGGAGAACCGCCTGGGCCTGGCCGCCTCCGGCGTGCCGGTGATGACTTTCGAGGGCAACATGGGCGACGAGCGCGAGTTCGACATCGGCCGCACCCAGAACCGCGTCGATTCCTTCATGGAAACGCTCAATCTCAGGCGCGATTTCGTCCACGCTTGATTCGCATCGTCCCTAGGCCTACCCCCGTGCCATGAAATCGTTCAAAGCGATAAACGCCCACCCCTCCCATCCTCCCCTCGCGGGGAGGCGACTGACTTGCTCGCTACGCTCGTTGGGCTACTTGGTGCTCAACTTCGCTATTCCACATTAAACGGGAGGAAACCACAAATGATTACCGCCGGCATCGACATGGGATCGCGCACCGTCAAGGTGGTGTTCCTCGAAGAACTGAAGGTGGCGGGCGCGCCGCAATTGAAATGGGGCGTCAAGGGCAAGCACATCATGTTTCCCGACGAACTCGACATGGACGTGGCCGCCGAGAAGGCCTTCGAGGACGGCATGCAAGCCGCCGGCATCAGCCGCGACCAGGTGAAGTTCGTGGTGGCGACGGGCGCCGGGCGCAAGCAGGTGAAGTTTGCCAGCGGCGACGTCACCGAAGTTTCCGCCGGGGCGCGCGGCGCGGTGTTCATGTGCCCGACGGCGCAGACGGTGATCGATGTCGGCGCCGAGGAAGGGCGCGGCGTCAAGGCCAATGCGGCCGGCAAGGTGGTGGATTTCGCCGGCAACGAGAAATGCGCCGCCGGCGCCGGCGCCTTCGCCGAATCCATGTCGCGGGCATTGCAGCTTTCGCTCAAGGATTTCGGCGAGGCCAGCCTGCGCTCCGACAAGAGCATCCCGATGAACGCGCAGTGCACGGTGTTCGCCGAGTCCGAAGTGGTGTCGCTGATCCACTCCGCCACGCCCAAGGAGGACATCGCCAAGTCGGTGCTGGATGCGGTGGCCAGCCGCGTCTGCGCCATGGTGCGGCGCGTCGGCATCGAGGGCGAGGTGATCCTGATCGGTGGCATGGTGCATAACCCCGGCTTCGTCCAGTCGCTGAAAGTCTCGCTCGGCGTCGACCACATCAATCTGCCGGACATGCCGGAATACATCAGTGCCCTGGGCGCCGCGCTGATCGCCACCGAAGGCGCGGCCTGAAGATTCACCGGACTCACCTAAAGGAAACCATCATGACGGCTGGAGAGAAGAAAGAGTACTGGCGCTGGGAAGAGAGCTGCTGGGTTGACGAGGCCAGGAACTGGCGCGACGCGAAGATCGTCACCGCCGGCATCGATGTCGGCTCGGTCAGCTCGCAGGCGGTGGTGTGCGTGGACGGCGAACTCTACGGCTACAACAGCATGCGCACCGGCAACAACAGCCCCGACTCCGCCACCAACGCCTTGAAGGCGGTACTGGAGAAATCCGGCTTGACGCTGGAGGACAGCACCTACGTCATCGGCACGGGATACGGCCGGGTAAATGTACCTTTCGCCCCCAAGGCGATCACCG
>CAYHXK010000488.1:0-1853 GCA_964360125.1 uncultured Sterolibacterium sp. | reverse complement strand
GCCTGCCTGATTCCCCAGCAGATCGCACAACGTCAAGTGCGGTTTTTAGGATAATAAGGACATAGAAAAATCCCTTATAAACCCATGAATGACATGGAGTTTATCCCGGATGGGTCCCCTTATCTATGCTTAATCATACATACGTAGCGCGAACGTATCCTTTGGAGGAAATTTGTGGGAGTCTGTTTTTGGCCGGTTGCCGCTGCTGGACTTGTCTTATCGAAACACCGCTGAGTCCGCATGATTGCAAGTCGCACCAGGCTATTTGAATTTCAATCACGAAATTCGTATAGCCGTTATTTCTTTCGCAGCGGCGGCAGGTCGGTGCACGTCCCGTGCGCCATTTCCGCCGCCATGCCGATGCTCTCGCCCAGGGTCGGGTGCGGATGGATGGTCTTGCCGATGTCCACGGCATCGCAGCCCATTTCGATGGCCAGGGCAATTTCGCCGATCATGTCGCCGGCATTGGGGCCGACCATGCTGCCGCCGACGATGCGCTGCGTCTCGGCGTCGAACACCAGCTTGGTGAAGCCGTACTCGGCGCCGTTGGCGATGGCGCGGCCGGAGGCGGCCCAGGGAAATTTAGCCACATCCACCTTGCGTCCCGCCTTCTTCGCCTCGTCCTCGCCGAGGCCGACCCAGGCCACTTCCGGGTGGGTGTAGGCGACGCCGGGGATCACCGTGGCGTCGAAGTGGCTCTTCTGTCCGGCGGCGGCCTCGGCGGCGACATGCGCCTGATGCACCGCCTTGTGCGCCAGCATCGGCTGGCCGACGATGTCGCCGATGGCGTAGATGTGCGGCACGTTGCTGCGCATCTGCGTGTCGACGGGGATGAAGCCGCGCTCGGTGACACTGACGCCGGCCTGGTCGGCGCCGATCTTGAGGCCGTTCGGAGTGCGTCCGGCGGACTGCAGGATCATGTCGTAGCGCTGCGCTTCGGCCGGCGCATGCTCGCCTTCGAACTTCACCCAAAGCCCGTCCTTCTTGGCGTCCACGGCCACCGTTTTGGTTTTCAGCATGATCTTGTCGAAGCGCTGGGCGTTGTGCTTTTCCCAGACCTTGACGAGATCGCGGTCCGGTCCCTGCATCAGGCCGTCGAGCATTTCGACGACTTCGACGCGGGCGCCGAGGGTGGAATACACCGTCGCCATTTCCAGGCCGATGATGCCGCCGCCGATCACCAGCATGCGTTTCGGCACCCCTCCAGCAAAACTCGGCAATTCCAGCGCCCCGGTGGAATCGACGATGCGCGGATCCTTGGGGAGGAATGGCAGATGCAGCGCGGCACTGCCTGCAGCGATGATGCATTGCCGAAAACGGATCACCTGCTGTGCGCCGGTCTTGCTTTGCGCCGCGCCGCTGGTGGTTTCTACTGCGAGGTGATGCGCATCGAGGAAGCGGCCGACGCCGCGCACCACCTGCACCTTGCGCGCCTTGGCCATGCCGACCAGGCCCGTGGTGAGCTTGCCGACGACTTTGGCCTTGTGGGCGCGCAGCTTGTCCAGGTCGAGCTTGGGCTTGGCAAAACTGACGCCGAGATCGGCCATGTGCTGCGCTTCTTCCATCACCGCCGCGACATGCAGCAGCGCCTTGGAGGGAATGCAGCCGACATTCAGGCAGACGCCGCCCAGCGTGGCATAGCGTTCCACCAACACCGTCTGCAGGCCAAGGTCGGCTGCGCGAAAGGCGGCGGAGTAACCGCCGGGGCCGGCGCCGAGTACCAGCATTTCGGTCTCGAGGTCGACCTTGCCGGCATAAGCGCCAGCAACGGACGACGGCGAGGGTGGAAGTTCATGTTCAGATTTCGTCGTGTCGGACGGCCTGTTTTCCTTTGCGTCCTTTATGCCCCCGAG
>CAYHXK010000487.1:0-1867 GCA_964360125.1 uncultured Sterolibacterium sp. | reverse complement strand
TTGCGGATTTCCTTGCGGCCCCAATCGGCCAGGGCTAGGTCGGCGTCGACGATGTCGCCCTTCGGGTCGGATACGGTATTCATGGAAAGGCTCCTTGAGTGGCGACCGGGAGAGGGGGATGTCGCATGCGGCTCATCCATGATCCCGAACCCGGCGGGGTTGCGTTGGACAGGCTGAGCGCCGTTCACACAAAGACCGAGCCTGGGAGAAAATTCTCTCGCAGCGCTCCTCGGAATGGCGTCATTATAACCAAATTTCCCCGCAGCGCAGCAACTCGGCGCTACGCTGCGGAGCGGCAGGGTGGCCGGTTATTTTCCGGCCTGCGGCATGCCACCCGGTCCCGGGACGATTCGCTTGTCGATGACCCGCCAGATGTCGCCAAGCGAGGCGCGGCGGCGTGCCTGAATCTCGCGGCGCTTGCGCCACATCTTCGGGATGCCCTTGAGCGCATCCAGCTTGGCGCGCAGGATCACCCTGCCGTGACCGCCCAAGCTAAACCAGACAATGCTCGCCAGATTCATGACCAGGTGCCACGGCAGGAATAACCAGAATAGTGCTCCTGGCATGTTCTTGATGAACGTCCATACCAGATTGCGGTGCCCGTGATAGATGGCGAAATCGCTGTGTTGACCTCCTGTAGTGGCAGACCCAATATGGTGCGCGACTGCATCCGGCACCAGCATGCAGCGATGTCCGGCGAGCCTCAGCCGAAAGCCGAGGTCCACATCCTCGAGGTAGCAGAAGAAGTCCTCGTCGAAGCCGCCGACTGCGGACAAGGCTTCCCTCCGATACATGGCAGATGCCGCGCAGGGACTGAATACTTCGGCCTCTGAAACTTCCTGCTGGGGTCGGCCATGGCCATGGCGCCAGACCAGTCCGCTGGCATGGTAAACATCGCCCAGGCCATCCAGTATCAAGGGCTGGCGGGCGCTGACCAAACGGCTGGCGAAACAGGAATACCCTGGATGGCGTGCCGCCGCATCGATCATGTGCCGCAACCAGCCCGGATCCAGAAAGGCATCCGGATTCACCAGAGCCACCCACTCGCAATCGGCGAGCTGTTGCAGGGCGAGATTATTGCCCCCGGCAAACCCAGCGTTATAGGGCAGGCGGAGGTAATGCAGGTTTTCCGGGCAGGGGACGAACTGCAACTCCGCCGGGGCATCGATGCTGTGATTGTCGATGACGACGACGCTGGCAAAAGAGACTTCTTGTGCCGCAAGTGCCGCAAGACAGCGGCGCAGGTGCTCGAAAGAGTTCCAGTTGACGATCACGGCACCCACGCGGGCCAGCCCTCCGGACTTCGCCATCGTCAACCCGACCTTCCATCGTCGCCACGCAGCAGCAAACCGGCCTCTGCCAGCGAGTTTATGCTACGCGTAGCGACAGTCATTGGCCTGTCCAGAGGGGCTTCCGCAAGCAACAGGATTCTCGACTCTACCCCGGCCCGCATCGCTGCCTCCATATCGGACTCCTTGTCTCCAATCATGATCGACTCGGCGAGAGAGATCGCGTATTTTTCCGCCGCCCGCAGCAACATCCCCGGATTCGGCTTGCGGTCGAATGACTCGGCGAGGTAAGCGCCTTTCCCATGTTCGGGGTGATAGGGGCAGTAAAACACTTCCGTGATCGGCGCGCGCTCCTGTTCAAAACGCCGGCACATCCAGTCGGTCAGTCGCAGGAAGTCCTCTTCCGTGTAATAGCCGCGGGCTATTCCCGCCTGGTTGGTGACAACGATGAGCAGATATCCATGACTCAAAGCAGTTCGGCAGAGATTGAAGATGCCCTCGATGAAAACGAAATCTTCGATGCGGCTCACATAGGCCGAATCCTGATTGATGACCCCGTCCCGATCAAGGAAGAGCGC
>CAYHXK010000486.1:0-1872 GCA_964360125.1 uncultured Sterolibacterium sp. | reverse complement strand
GGTGATTTTCATCGACCTGCGCGACCGCGAGGGACTCGCCCAGGTCGTCTGCGACCCGGACCGCGCCGCAATGTTCGCGCGCGCCGAGGACGTGCGCAATGAGTTCGTCCTGAAAATCACCGGCAAGGTGCGCCTGCGCCCGGCCGGCACCGAGAATCCCAACCTGGCTTCCGGCGCGATCGAGATTCTCTGCCACGACCTGGAAGTGCTGAATACCGCGGTGACGCCGCCGTTCCAGCTCGACGAGGAAAATCTTTCCGAGAACGTGCGCCTGACGCATCGCGTCATCGACCTGCGCCGGCCGCAGATGCAGAAGAACCTGATGCTGCGCTACAAGACGGCGATGGCCTGCCGCCGCTTCCTCGATGCCAAGGGCTTCATCGACATCGAGACGCCGATGCTGACCAAGTCCACCCCGGAGGGGGCGCGCGACTACCTGGTGCCTTCGCGCGTGCATCCCGGCCAGTTCTTCGCCCTGCCGCAGTCGCCGCAATTGTTCAAGCAGTTGCTGATGGTGGCCGGTTTCGACCGCTACTACCAGATCGTCAAATGTTTCCGCGACGAGGATCTGCGCGCCGACCGTCAGCCGGAATTCACCCAGATCGATGTCGAGACATCCTTCCTCGATGAAACGCAAATCATCGCGCTGATGGAAGAGATGATTCAGAGCCTGTTCAAGGAAGTGCTCGGCGTCGATCTGCCCAATCCCTTTCCGCGCATGACCTACGCCGAAGCCATGCGCCGCTTCGGCTCCGACAAACCGGATCTGCGCGTGACGCTGGAACTGACCGAGCTCACCGAGGCCGTCAAGGATGTCGCCTTCAAGGTATTCAGCGGCCCGGCCAACGAAGCCGGCGGCCGCGTCGCCGGCCTGCGCATCCCCGGCGGGGCGCAGATGACCCGTGGCGAGATCGATGCCTGCACCGAGTTCGCCAAGATTTATGGCGCCAGGGGCCTGGCCTACATCAAGGTGAATGACGCCAGCCAGCCGAATGAAACCGGCCTGCAGTCGCCGATCGTCAAGAACCTGCACGAAACCGCGCTGAAAACCATTATCCAACGCACCGGCGCCCAAAGCGGCGACCTGATTTTCTTCGGCGCCGACAAGGCCAAGGTGGTGAACGATGCCCTCGGCGCCCTGCGCACCAGGATCGGCCACGAGAAAAAGCATCTCACCGGAGAAGCCTGGCGGCCGCTGTGGGTGGTCGACTTCCCGATGTTCGAATACGACGATGAAAACCGGCGCTGGAGCGCTTGCCATCATCCGTTCACCAGCCCCAAGGACGGCCACGAGGAGCTGCTCGAAAGCGATCCCGGCGCCTGCCTGGCCAAGGCCTACGATCTGGCGCTGAACGGCTGGGAACTCGGCGGCGGCTCGGTGCGCATCCACCGCGAGGAAGTGCAGAGCAAGGTGTTCCGCGCGCTCGGCATCGGCGCCGAGGAAGCCCAGTCGAAATTCGGCTTCCTGCTCGACGCCCTCAAGTACGGCGCGCCGCCCCACGGCGGCCTGGCTTTCGGCCTCGACCGCATCGTCACCATGATGGCCGGCGCCGAATCGATCCGCGATGTCATCGCCTTCCCCAAGACCCAGCGCGCGCAATGCCTGCTGACCGACGCGCCGTCCGATGTGGATGAAAAGCAGTTGCGCGAATTGCATATCCGCCTGCGCCAGAAACAGGAGACGCAGGTCGAGGTCGACAAGACCTGAGCCATTCCATGCGGCGCGTTCTGCTCGCCTGCTGGGGCTTATGTTGCTTGGCTTGCGCCGCATTCCTCGGCGTGGCGCAAGCGCGCGATAGCGCTTCCGCCACTGCAACGATCAGCGTCGCCGAACTGCCTCGCGCGGCGCGCGAGACGCTGCGCCTGATCGAG
>CAYHXK010000485.1:0-1885 GCA_964360125.1 uncultured Sterolibacterium sp. | reverse complement strand
GCGAGGGAAGCCGCAGGCCGGGGCGGCGGGGCGCGTTTCTTTGGTTCCTTTCTTGTCGCCCGACAAGAAAGAAACTCGCCCCGGCAAGGGTGATCGAAGTTAAAAAATCAGAACAACTTGCGATGCCGCAGCCACCCCGGCGCATGCGCCAGCAACACGGAAACGATCAATAGTCCCCAGAACGCCTCGACACCGAAGGCTACGGCGTAAGCCAGCGCCAACACCAAGACCAGCTTGGCCAGCACCGCCAGGCCATTCACCTGCCGAAAGTAATCCGGGTTCGACCAGCGATCGAGCGCCATGATGCCGAGTCCGGCGCCAACCAGCAGGAATGCGTAGCCATGCGCCTCGGCCAGCGGCAAGCCGGTCAGGAGAAGGTGGCCGATGCCGACCACGCCGACCAGATGGGCGGCCCGCAGTAAATTGATGAACATGCCGCGACCGGGAAAGTCGCGCCGTGCGGCAAAGTCTTCACTCACTTCAGACGCGCCCGCAGCCGCAAATCCTTGCCGACCTGGCGCATCTCGAAAATCTCCAGTTCGCGGCGCCCGGCAAGATCGGTCAGCTCGGCCAGATCGAACATGCCGCGCGCGGCCTCGCCGAGCAGGATCGGCGCCTGGTAGATCAGCAGTTCGTCCACGCAGCCTTCCTTCAGCAGTGAGCCGTTGAGGCGGAAGCCGGCTTCGGCCAGTACTTCGTTGATGCCGCGCCGCGCCAGTTCCGTCAACAGCCCGGGCAGATCGACCTTGCCTTGCGGGTTGGGCAGAACGCAGACGTCCACGCCCCTGTCATGCAGGGCGGCGATTTTCGCCGCGTCGGCGACCGCCGCGAACAGCAAGGCATTGCCCCCCTCCAGCACTCGGGCGGCTAGCGGCGTCTCCAGCCGGCTGTCGACCACCACCCGCAAGGGTTGCCGGGTGGTGGTGACCTCGCGCACGGTCAGGTGGGGATTGTCGTCCTTGACGGTGCCGATACCGGTGAGTATCGCGCAACTGCGGGCGCGCCATGCATGGGCGTCGCGGCGCGCCTCCGCTCCGGTGATCCACTGGCTGTTGCCGTTGTTGAGGGCGGTCTTGCCGTCCAGGCTGGCGGCGACTTTCAAGCGCAGCCAGGGTTTGCCGCGGGTCATGCGCGAAACGAAACCGACGTTCAGTTCGAGCGCCTCGGCTTGCATCAGGCCGCAGGCCGTCTCGATACCCGCCGCGCGCAGTTGGGCTAGGCCCTGACCGGCTACTTGCGGATTCGGATCCTGCATGGCGGCAACCACGCGCGCCACGCCGGCCGCGATCAGCGCAGCGGTGCAGGGCGGCGTGCGGCCATGGTGGCTGCACGGTTCCAGCGAGATGTAGGCGGTGGCGCCGCGCGCGTCGGCATGGCGCGCGCGGGCATCCGCGAGCGCCTGGATTTCGGCGTGATTCTGCCCTGCCGGCTGCGTATAGCCTTCCCCGACCACGTGACCGTCGCGCACCAGCACGCAACCGACGCGGGGGTTCGGGGTGGTGTCGTAAAGAGCGTGCCGCGCCAGTTGCAAGGTGCGCGCCATGAACTCGTGATCGGCGGCGGAAAACAGGCCCAACGGGAAACCCTCCGGGATCAATGGGTCAGGACGAATCGAAATAAACGGTTGGTCATCCCGGACCCGGCACAGCTAGGTTTTACGTCTTGGAGCGAGGTACGCGCGGTCGCTTGACCTCGCGGATAGCGTCGGAAAATTCATCCACGTCCTCGAAGTTGCGATACACCGAGGCAAAGCGGATGTAGGCGATCTTGTCGAGCTTCTTCAATTCGCGCATCACCAGTTCGCCGACCCGGTCGCTCGGCACCTCGCGCTCGCCGAGAGTCACCAGTTTCTCCTCGATGCGGTCGATGGCCGCGTCGACGCTCT
>CAYHXK010000484.1:0-1891 GCA_964360125.1 uncultured Sterolibacterium sp. | reverse complement strand
TCGGGGGTCTCGTCCAGCGTGGTCAGCGGGATGCCGCAGCGCTTGGCGTCGGCATGGGTGGCCTCCGAGGTCGGTACCGCGACGATGTCGAGGCCAGCGCGAACGCGCTCGCCGATCAGTTCGACGAAATGCTTCGCGGTCGACCCGGTACCAAGTCCGAGCCGCATGCCGGACTGCACAAATTCGACGGCGCGAGCGGCGGCTGCGCGTTTCTGGGCATCGGCGTTCATCGTCACCGGCTGAGAATTCGTTACAGCAGATCGGAGATGTTATGGCCCCGCCTATCTAGCCCCGTTCGCCGAGCCTGAATAGCCGAAAATCGAAGGCCGGCCGTTACGGCATTTGGCCTTGCATCGACCGCGGGCGAGCGCTAGCGATCCGGCCATGCCCGCCCAGACCATCGTTTTCGACCTCGACGGCACCCTGATCGATACCGCGCCCGATCTCGTCGACACCCTCAACCTGGTGTTCGCGCGGGAGGGGTTGCCGCAGGTCGCCTACGAGACCGCGCGCAACCTGATCGGCGGCGGCGCCCGGGCAATGATCGCGCGCGGGATCGAGGCGGAAGGCCGCATCTTGGCGCCGGCGAAGCTCGAGCAAATGTTTGCGGATTTTATCGCGCATTATTCCGCCCATATTGCCGACCGCTCGCGGCCCTTCCCCGGTCTTGTCGATGCGCTCGATGCGCTGGCAAGCCGCGGCTGCCGGTTCGCCGTCTGCACCAACAAACTCGAACGATTATCGGTGCTGTTGCTCGAACAGCTCAAGCTGGCCGGGCGCTTCGACGTAATCTGCGGACAAGATACGTTCGGCATGCAAAAGCCCGATCCGGAGGTTCTGCGACGCACCATCGCTGCGGCGGGCGGACGGCTCGAGGACGCCCTCATGATCGGCGATTCCGCCACCGATATCCGGACCGCGCGCGCGGCCGGGGTCCCGGTCATTGCCGTCGACTTCGGCTACAGTGAACGCCCAGTGGCCGAATTCGCGCCCGACGGGATCATCAGCCATTTCGCGCAATTGCCGGCAGCGATTACCGCCATTATTGCCGCACATTGATGGTAGCGGTATGCCGTATGGTTAACGCGGTAAGGTTAACGCGGCGCGGCATGTTGCCTCCCAGTGACCGCGCCCCTATCCTGTTTAACGGGTGGGGCGGTCTATGCCGCACAAGTAGACGGGTTAAAATAATGATGTACCGAGTCATTATGATTGCGAGCGGCGCGCTTGCTCTCGCGGCGTGTTCCTCGACTCCGGATTGGATGAACCTCGACGCGCTAAAGCCCGCGCCGATCATGGACACAGTGCGCTTCGAGTCCGAGCCACCGGGCGCCGAAGCCAAGACCTCCACCGGGCAAACCTGCCGCACACCTTGCGCACTCGCGCTACCGGTCAATTCTCCGTTGACCGTCACCTTTACGCTCAACGGTTATCAGCCCGAAAGCGAAACCATGGAGCCGATCACAATAACCGGCTCACCTCCGGGATTGCGGCCGAATCCGGTGATCGTGGAACTTACGCCGGCACCTCCGCCGCCGAAGCAAGTCAAAAAGCCGGCCCCGCCCAAGAAGAAGCCCGCCGCCAAACCGGCCGCCAAGCCGGCCGCGGCCCGCACGAAACCGGCAGCTCCGGCCCCCATGCCGGCGACTCCACAGCAAGCGCCGGCGCCCTGGCCGTCCACGCCACCGCAGCCCTGACGCGACCACGCAGACTATCGATCTGATGACACCGCGTTGCTGCGGCGCGCTGGACGCTATGGCCATTATAGGCCACTATTCTTATATAAAGCGGCGGTGGATCGTAGCATCCGCACCCGGAGATATATGATGGCACTGGCCAACGGCGGCTCCACGCTCGAACTCGACCGCGCCGGCACCAGTCCGCGCGCGCT
>CAYHXK010000483.1:0-1898 GCA_964360125.1 uncultured Sterolibacterium sp. | reverse complement strand
TGTTCCCAGGAAAAGGCGAAAACGCCAAGAACCGCGCCATTCATGGCAAGGATCGGTTCAGTCCAGCACGACACCGGCTTGCCCGTTGACGACGGGGGCCAGCAGTCTCCGCATGAGGGGTGGGCGCCGATGTCGTCTATGATCTGGCGCTCGCCGCGACTCGCCGCATTTGCGCAGGTCCCGCCAGCGTCGCCGATGGAAATATTCGCGTTGTCGCTGACGCGATCCGGTTGGCTTGGGGCCGCGCCATAAATCATTTGCTGGCCGGTCTCGTCCAGCAACAGGATGGAGCAGGACATGCCGCGGGTCTGGCGCTCGGCGCCCACGGCAATAAGGTGGAGTATCTCCGGCAAAGTGGCATCTTCGGCGAGCCGGCCGGCGACCTCGCTGCGCGCGTGTTCCCGCTCCTCGCCGCGCTTGCGCACGGTGATCTCGAGATTGTTGCCCAGATACCCGTTGACCTCTCCATTTTCGTTGTGCAAAGCGACGGCATTGCCATTCACCCATATGATTTTGCCGTCGGGCCGCAGGAAACGGTAGTCCATGGACCATTCCCCGTTGGGCGGCGGCGCTCCCCGCCAGAAGGAGGCGACGGATTCCATGTCGTCCGGATGGATCGTCCGCGTCCACCCCTGGCCGGCGGCTTCGTCGGCGGAAAGACCGGCGATCTCGCACCAGCGGCGGTTCACAAAATGGCAATTGCCCTGAGTGTCGATCTGGTAGATGCCCACGGGGGCATGAGTGGCCAGCGTGCGGAAGCGTTCCTCGCTTTCCTTGAGCTGGTGCACCCTCTCCAGGATCTTCGATTCCAGCAGCAGTTGATTGGATTCGAGCTGGCGGCGCTGGCGGTAAAGTTCGCAGAAGACTTTTACCTTGCTCTGGAGGATGTGGGGTTCGAAGGGCTTGGTCAGGTAATCGACCGCGCCCAGTTCGTAGCCCTTGAACTGAAACCGGAGATCCTTCATTCCGGCGGTGACGAAGATGATGGGGAGGTGCCGCGTCTTGGGGTTGGAGCGCATCAGTTCGGCGGTCTCGAACCCGTCCATGCCGGGCATCTGCACGTCGAGCAGCACCAGCGCGAAATCCTGCTTCAGGGTAAAGCGCAGCGCATCGTTGCCTGACGAGGCCTTGACCAGGTCAAGGCCCTGGTTGCCCAGGACGGCTTCGAGCGCCACCAGGTTTTCCGGGCGGTCGTCGACCAGCAGCAGCGCCACATTCTCAGTCATCCCGACCTTTCCCTTGGTGCGGCAACGCGCTATGCCGTGGCGCCAGTTTCCGCAGCAGGGTCGCCATGCCTGCCAAGGCAACTACGTGGTCTACCTCTGTCGCCGTCAAGGCGGACTGCGGCATTTGCCGGGCTTCGGCATCGTCGGGATCCTGGACGATGGCCAATCCGCCTTTTTGCTTGATCGTCCGCAATCCCTGGCTGCCGTCGCAATTGGCGCCGGTGAGGACCACGCCGATCAGTCCCGGCCCGAAGACTTCGGCCGCCGACTCGAACAGGACATCGACGGAGGGACGGGCAAAACTCACATGGGGGTCGGCGGAAAGCGAGAGAAAGCCCTCGCGCTCCACCAGAAGATGGTAGTTGGGCGGCGCCAGGTAAACCGTGCCGGGTAGGATTTCGTCCTGTTCGTCGGCTTCCTTGACGCGCAGGAAGCAGCGCTCGCCGAGCAGTTTCGCCAGGCCGATCCCCGCTTCCGGGCCGATGTGCTGAACGATCAGGATGGGCAGGGGATAGTCCGCCGGCAATTGGCCGAGCAGCTTCAGGAGCGCATTCACTCCGCCGGTGGAGACGCCGATGGCCACGGCTTGAAAAGTCCTAGCCATAGCGCTTTCTGTAGATCCGCAGGGGAGACACCAACTCCTCGTAGCGTTCCCCCATTTTCCTTTTCTCC
>CAYHXK010000482.1:0-1905 GCA_964360125.1 uncultured Sterolibacterium sp. | reverse complement strand
CGGCGCAAGTCCAGTGTGCGTTCCAAAGTCGAGCATCCGTTCCTGACCATCAAGCGTCTGTGGGGCTTTGCCAAGGTTCGCTATCGTGGCTTGGCGAAGAATGCCAACCGTGCCTTTGCCATGCTGGCGATGCTCAACGTAGTCAAATGGGGACGACCTCTGACGGGAGAGGTGCGTCCAGCGTGAGCAGAAAGAGGGAGAAAACCCCGATTTCTGGCTCGAAATGGGTCGCCTATTCAGTAACAATGCCGTTTCCATCACTATTTTGTGTCAATTCGATTTTGCCGCCGCGTTTTGCGGGGGCTTGTTCAGCGTTTCCTTAACGCGGGTGCATTCGGCATACCGATCCTGCCGGGGGCTAATTTCAAGACGACCAACCCAACTATTGATTGCCCCGCATGTACAGGGGTAACGAGTGGCGCGATAGCAGGCCAGTTTTCTGGCCCAGGTGGCGTGGGTGCGGGTGTCGGCTATGGCTTCAAGAATGGCACACAGATCATTAACGGAGCAGCCGTATTCCGGAAATAGTACCCGCGGGGCATGATGATCACCCGAAGAGGTGACAAGTACCCGCGGGGCACAAGTACCCGCGGATTTTTTGCGCATTTCAGCCGCGCTCGAAGAAGCGGCGGGTCTCGAAAACGGCCGGCGCGAGGCGTCTGCCGGCGAGACGCAGATGGCGCTTGAGAACGAAATCGAAGAGCAGGGGATGATGACGGCGGATGGCCGTCAGCGGCTCGACCATGGCGGCGTCGAGATAACCCGCTGCGGCCAGCTGGCGCGGCGAATACAGCGGCATGATGGCCGGCAGGGGATGGTCCGAGCCGTTCAGCAGCCGCCCTGCCCAATCGCCACCCTCGCCGGCGCGTTCCAGGACGCGTCTGAGAGGCGCTCCGGCACGCGCGGTTTGCGTCAATGCCGAGATATCGCCAAACAGCCGACCGAGGTGCGCGGGTTCGTCCATCAGGCGTTCGAACAGGGCGAAATTGTCCACCCACGGACCGGCCTCGCCGCGATCCAGGTCGCGGTTGCTTCCCATCGACGCGCAATGCGCCACCACCACCCGCACCCCATGCTCCAGGGCGCGCCGCAGCCGCAAGGGGTTGCCCAGGACATCGTCGCCGGGCAGGGCGCGCTCTTCGCCGGCGTGGGATATCAGCGGCAGGTCGAGGCGCGCCAGCGTTTCGTAATAGCGGTCGCAGCCTGGCGAGGCCGGATCGATGCCCTGGGCCGCCGGTATCCATTTGACCGCGCGCGCGCCGAGCCGCTTCACCCGTTCCAGCTCGATCAAGGCGTCCCGGCGCTGCGGGTGCACCGAGGCGACCCACTCGAAGCGCTCCGGCAGCGCCTGCGCCACCGCGGCACAGTAGTCGTTGCCGACAAAGATATGGCTATGCTCGCGCGCGGCTTTGCCATTCCGGTCGTGCCAGGCATCGAGCGCGAGCAGCAGCAGCTTGTGGCCGTCCGGCATGGCGGAAACCATCTGGCGCAGATGGGCGACATAGGCCCGGTCGATGCCGGCGGTACCTTCGATGCAGGTGGCATTGAGGAAGAAATACCGCTGCGCCACCGCCAGTGGCCAGAACAGCGTCCCCTCTGCATCGTTGAAGTCCACGCCCCCAGCGTCGCCATTATCGCCGACTCCCAGCAGATGGACGTGCGCGTCCCACACCTGGGCCGGATCCAGGTCCGTCCAGGCTGCGCGCACCAGCGGATGCGTCGCCAGTTCGGGCGGCAGGGGGCCGAGGCAGGGATTCAGCAGCCCCTGTTCCGGCCAGAAACGCCAGCCGGCCAGGCCGGCGGCAGCGAGTCCGGCCAGGCCGGCGGCAGAAAGAAAACAACGGCGGGAAATGGTCATGGCTGCTATGATCGCAGAAAAATCTATTGAACCGCAAAGGACGCAGA
>CAYHXK010000481.1:0-1909 GCA_964360125.1 uncultured Sterolibacterium sp. | reverse complement strand
TTGTCCAACATGTATCCCGAGGCCAGGTCGGTCGGCCTGTGGTTGCGTCACGGCTGGTTCATCGCGGTTGCCTACGTGGCCGGCTTCCTGGTGATGCTGGCGGTGCTCGGCTTTCATCCGCAGGAACCCCGCAACAAGGTGCAGCCGGCGCCGGCGCAGTCCTCCGCCCCGGCGCATTGATGCGCAGGCCTGGCCGCGCTTCCGGTTGACCATATGAGCCGCCGCTCCATCGCCCTGGTGCTGGCCGTGGCGGCTTATCTGCTGTCGTTCTTCCATCGCGTCGCGCCGGCGGCGATAGCCCAGGATCTGGCCGCCGCCTTCCAGATCGGCGCCGCCGCGCTCGGCGCGCTGGCCGCCACTTATTTCACTATTTACACCCTGATGCAGGTGCCGACGGGGATCCTGGCCGATACCCTGGGACCGCGCAAGCTGCTGTTTCTCGGTGGCCTGGTGGCCGGCGCCGGCTCGCTGCTGTTCGGTTTGGCGCCGGGCTTCGAATGGGCATTCGCCGGCCGCACCCTGGTGGGCCTGGGGGTATCGGTGACTTTCATCGCCATGCTGAAATTGATTGCCGTCTGGTATGAGGAGAGCCGCTTCGCCACGCTCACCGGCCTGTGCATGCTGATCGGCAACCTCGGTTCGATACTCGCCGGCGCGCCGCTGGCCTGGCTGATCCAGTTCGCCTCGTGGCGCGAGATATTCGCCGTCATCGGCGTGTTGTCGCTGGGCATCGGCATCGCCAGCCTGTTCCTGGTCAGCGACGGGCCGGCCACTACCCAAAGCCGGCACACCATCGACCGCACTGCCTGGCTGCTTGGGCTACTTACGGTGCTCAAGAACCGCGCCACCTGGCCGGGTTTTTTCGTCAATCTGGGCATCGCCGGCAGCTTCTTCGGCTTCGCCGGTCTCTGGGCGGTGCCCTATTTCACCCAGGTGCTGGGCATGACGCGGGCCGTTGCCTCGAATCACATCAGCCTGTATTTTCTCGGTTTCGCCATCGGTGCGGCGATGTGGGGACGGATTTCCGATCGCCTCGGCAGGCGCAAGCCGATCATGGTCGGCGGCAGTCTGCTGCATGCGCTGGGCTGGCTGGTGTGGCTAGCGGGAATGGCGCTACCGCTGACCGTGAGTTATGCGTTCTGCCTGCTGATGGGTTTGCTGACGGCCAGCCTGACCTTGTCCTGGGCCTGTGCCAAGGAGGTAAATCCGCCCTTGTTGTCCGGCATGGCGACCAGCGTGGTGAATGTCGGCGTGTTCCTCGGCCCGGCGATTCTGCAGCCACTGGTGGGCTGGGCGATGGATCGCAACTGGCAGGCGACAGACGGAGCGATAATAGACGGCGCAAGAATTTATACGGCAGCCGATTACCAAACCGGCCTGTGGCTGATGGCCGGCGCGGCGTTGCTGGGTTTTCTGGCCACGCTGCCGGTGCGCGAGACCGGCTGCCGCAATATCTGGAGCGATAAACCATGAAAGGCATCATCCTGTTTGGTCACGGCGCGCGCAATCCCGACTGGGCTGCGCCTTTCCACCGCATTCGCGACTCCATCCTGGCAAGGCAGCCGGAAGCCCGGGTCGAAATGGGTTTCCTGGAACTGATGCGGCCGACGCTGGACGAAGGCATCGACAGCCTGGTGGCGCAGGGCGCCAGTGAAATCGTGATCGTGCCGATCTTCATGGCGGCCGGATCGCACATCAAGAAGGATCTCCAGCTGCTGGCCGCCTCCGCGATGGACCGGCACCCGACACTCGCGATCACCCTCGCCGAACCCGTAGGAGAGGCGGGGGATGTAGTGGGCGCGATGGCGGACTACGCATTGAAGCAATAAGATTGAACTAAACTTCAAGCAGACGAGTTGTAAAAAAATGTATATAAGAATATACTAATAAACTATGAAATCAATACCTA
>CAYHXK010000480.1:0-1910 GCA_964360125.1 uncultured Sterolibacterium sp. | reverse complement strand
TAATCCCCGCCCTCCAGCAGCGCCTGCTCCAGTTCCAGCCGGCCCTGCGGCGTGGCCATGGCGATCAGGGTGTAGCCCGGTTGCAGCATGAAATCCTGGGGCGGGTTGAACATCCAATCACCACCCGTGCGTACCGCCAGCAGCACATAGTTGTCGCTTCTCCTCAGTTGCAGGGTGCCGAGCGGACGCGGCTTGAACTCGTCGGGGATCGCCACTTCCTCGACGCGCAGCTTGTTATCCGAGCGCAGCATTTCGTCGAGGAAGGAAACCACATGCGGCCGGATCATCGCCGAGACGATGCGCATGCCGCCGGTGAAATCCGGCGAGACAATCGCGTCGGCGCCGGCTTTGCGGATTTTTTCCACGTTGCGGATGTCGTGGCAGCGCGCCACCACGCGCAGGGCGGGATTCAGTTGCTTGGCGGTCAGGCTGATCATCAGGTTCTTGCTGTCGTCGCCGGTCACGGCGAAGACGCCGCGCGCCTCGGCGATGTTGGCTTCGATGAGGATGTCGTCATCGCTGGCATCGCCGTGCAGGTAGAGCAGGCCGGGTTTCTTGTCGTGCTGCGATTTCAGGGTCTCCAGGCTTTCGTCGATGGCCACATAGGCGCGATTGGTTGCCTCCAGTTCGGCTTCCACGTTGCGGCCGACACGGCCTGAACCGCAGACGATGTAGTGACCGCGCAGTTTTTTGATGGCTTTCTCCATGCGTCTTCTCCGCAGCGTTGTATCGAGGTCGGATTCCAGCACGAAAGCCGTGACCGTCGAGAAAAAATAAGTCATCAGACCGATGCCGGCAAAGGCGATGACCATGGTAAAGACCTGGCCGGCAGGATTGTTGTGCAGGCTGATGACTTCCTCGTAGCCGATGGTGGTGACCGTGATGAAAGTCATGAACAGGGCGTCGAGGTAAGTATTGCGGTCGCCGCCGACGATCTTGTAGCCGAGCGTGCCCAGCACCAGGATGGCGACGAAGCCGAGCAGTGACCAGACGAAGCTGAAATATATGCGGCGGCTGAAGCGATCTCTGAGATGCTGGATGGTCATGCTGAATGCGCGCAGCGCGCTTGGGCGCGCCGCCGCCAGGCTTGGATCAGAATGACGCGCCAGATGAGGCGCATGGCGAGATAGCCGAGCAGCGCCAGCAGCCCGCCGAGCAGCACCAGGCCCAAGGCCAGCGGCTTGCCCAGGCCGACCATCCAGTCGATTAACTGGACGATCCAGGCCAGCAGTCCGGCGTCACCGAATTCGGGCGGCGCGATGAAACGGCTGCCGTTGCCGAACTCCCCCAGGCTGAATTTCCCCAGGGTAAACGCCACCAGGTAGAGCGGCACGATGGTGAGCGGGTTGGTGTAGAACGTGGTGAGCATGGCGAGCGGCAGATTGACGCGAAAAATCACCGCGCAGATGGCCGCGCCGAGCATCTGCAAGGGCCCCGGAATCAGCCCGCAAAACAGGCCGGCGGCGACCGCGCCGGCGGCCGAGCGGCGGTTCAAATGCCACAGGCGAGGGTGCAGCAGGGTGTTGTGGAACGGCGCCAGCCAGCGGTTGGCGCTGACGGCCTGATGGTCGGGGAGATATTTACGAAGATGTTTGCGCATGGCAGGTTCATGCCGATTTTAGCGGAAAGGCGGCAACTTCTGCTCTAATTCGCGCATGCGACTGTCAATAATTTGCTTCGCCTTCGGCATCGTCTGGCTGCAACAGCAGGCCAGCCTCCCCGATCAGGCTTTGCTCGTCCTGCTGGCAGCCGCTGGCGCGATATTGTTGCTGCTGCCGCTGGCCGGGCGGCCATGGCGTTCCGCGGCGCCGCTCGGCGCCTTCCTGATCGGCGTCGCCTTGGCCGGCGGGATGGCGCAGGACAGCCTGGCGGATGCGCTGCCGCAGTCCGACGAGGGGCGCGACATCCGC
>CAYHXK010000479.1:0-1917 GCA_964360125.1 uncultured Sterolibacterium sp. | reverse complement strand
ACGACACCTGCTACGCCATGGTGGACCTCGAGGATGACCTGAAGATCGGCATCAGGACTTCCGCCATCACCTTCGGCCGCTACGACGTGACGGCGGTGATGCTCAGCTACGCGGCGACGCTGGCGATCCTGGCCTGGGTGGGCGCACAGGCGGGGCGGGGCATCTATTTCCATGTCGGGCTGGCGGTGGCGGCGGGCATGATGGCGTGGCACTACACGCTGATCCGGGGCCGCCAGCGCGACAAGTGCTTCAAGGTGTTCATGAACAACAACTGGGTGGGCGCGGTGATTTTCGCCGGCCTCGCCACCGACTACTATTTTTCACCCATGCCGGGCTGATCGTACGCCGGTGTAATGACCCGCAGCGCCCTCGGCAACACGCTAAATACCGCCGGGGCGTGGCCGACCAGTTCGCCGTCGGCTTCGACGGCCGTGCCCGCCGTCGCCTCGATGGCGGCCGCGGCGCTGCGCCAGGTCGATACTTTCGGATGGCTGGCCAGGCTGCCGTCGAACAGGCGGCGCAGGTTCAGCAGCAATTCCAGCCGGCCCAGATGGCGCACCAGCGTCAGGTCGAGCAGGCCGTCGGCGCTTTGCGCCTCCGGTGCCACCAGCATGCCGCCGCCGCAGTAGCGGTTGATGCAGACGAAAAACACGAAGGCAGCGGCGCTGCAATGCTCCACATCCTGCTCATCGCCCGCGCCGATTTTCAGGCGCAACGGCAGCGGACGGTAGCTGACGAGTTCGCGCAGCAGTCCGACCAGATAGGCGATGCGCCCCAGCTTGCGCGACGGCATGCGCTCTATCACCCCGGCGTCGAAGCCGCAGCCGGCGACATTGATGAAAAAGCGTCGCGCATTTTCGTCGCCGGTCGCCGGAAAATCGATGACCCCGACATCGTGACTGACCGGCTGGTCGGCGGCGATCAGGTGCAGGGCCGCGGCATAATCGCCGGGCATGCCGTGGCTGCGGGCCCAGTCGTTGCCGGTGCCGATCGGCAGCAAGGCCAGCGTCACCTGTTCCGGCGCGACCGCCTGCTGGCCGAAGATGCCATTGACCGCCTCGCTAAGGCTGCCGTCGCCGCCGGCGATCAGGATGCGGCGGCAACCCCGGCCGATAGCCTCGGCCACCAGCGCGACGACATGCCCCGGATATTCGCTCAGCGCGGAGACATGCCGCAGTCCATGCGCCGCGATGGCCTGCTCGATGCGCTGGCGGTCGCGCAGGCCGAGGCCGCATCCCGAGATGGGGTTGAGCAGCAGCAGCCAGGTGGTGCTGTCGTAGGATGGGCAGGATGTGGTGGATGTCGTCGGCATCGGTCGCATTCGGGATGGTCGCATATATAATGCCCTGTCACCCGCCTTCTGCGTAACATCGCCATGAAATATCAAGACCTGCGCGATTTCCTGACCCAACTCGAAAAACTCGGCGAGCTGAAGCGCATCGCCGTCGAGGTCGATCCGAAACTCGAGATGACCGAGATCTGCGACCGCGTGCTGCGCGCCGGCGGGCCGGCGCTGCTTTTCGAGAAACCGAAAGGCTCGACGATTCCGGTGCTCGGCAACCTGTTCGGCACGGTGCGGCGCGTGGCGCTGGCCATGGGCCGGGAGGACGATCCGCTGCCGGCCTTGCGCGAGGTGGGCGAATTGCTCGCCTATCTCAAGGAGCCGGAGCCGCCCAAGGGTCTCAGGGATGCCTGGGAGAAACTGCCGGTGCTCAAGCAGGTGCTCAACATGGCGCCGAAAGTCGTGTCCTCCGCGCCCTGCCAGGAAATCGTCTGGGAGGGCAAGGATGTGGATTTGTCCCGCCTGCCGATCCAGACCTGCTGGCCGGGCGACGCGGCGCCGCTGATCACCTGGGGGCTGACGGTGACGCGCGATCCGCTCAAGAGTCGGCAGAATCTCGGCATCTACCGGCAGCA
>CAYHXK010000478.1:0-1924 GCA_964360125.1 uncultured Sterolibacterium sp. | reverse complement strand
ATCGCCAGCGAGTGGTATCGGGTTACCAGGAGCGGATTGGGCAGATCGCGAAACACCCCGGTCCCCTGGTGATGCACCGGCGAGGTTTTGCCATGCATCAGTTGTTTGGCATGTACGATCAGGCCGCCAAAAGCCGCACCGATGCTCTGGTGTCCCAGACACACGCCAAGAATTGGGATCTTTCCGGCAAACTCCCGGATCGCCGCCACGGATATGCCGGCTTCGGCGGGCGAGCAGGGGCCGGGCGAGATGACGATGCGCGCCGGGTTCATCGCCGCGATTTCCTTGAGGGTGATGGCGTCGTTGCGAACCACGCGCACCTCCTCGCCCAGTTCGCCGAAATACTGCACCAGGTTGTAGGTGAAGCTGTCGTAGTTGTCGATCATGAGTAACATATATTCACCGCCAAGGACGCCAAGGACGCCAAGGAAACCGGATGAGTTTCTTTGCGAACCTTTGTGTCCTTTGCGTCCTTTGCGTTGAGTTATTGCAGTTTAGTATCCAATCCGTGCTCGGCCATCTCGGCGGCGCGCAGCAGCGCTTGCGCCTTGTTTTGCGTCTCGATCCATTCGGCGTCGGGGTCGGAGTCGGCAACGATGCCGGCGCCCGCCTGGACGTAGATTTTCCCGTCCTTGATGACCGCCGTGCGAATGGCGATGGCCAGGTCCATGTCGCGGTTGAAGCCAAGGTAGCCGACGGCGCCGGCGTAGATGCCGCGTTTCGAGGGTTCCAGTTCGTCGATGATTTCCATCGCCCGCACCTTGGGCGCGCCGGAAACGGTACCGGCCGGGAAGGTGGCCTTGAGCACGTCGAGCGCGCCCTCGGCGTCGCGCAGTTCGCCCTCGACGTTGGAGACGATGTGCATGACGTGGGAATAACGCTCGACCAGGAACTGCTCGGTGACGCGCACGCTGCCGATCTTGGCGACGCGGCCGACGTCGTTGCGGCCGAGGTCGAGCAGCATCAGGTGCTCGGCGCGCTCCTTCTGGTCGGCCAGCAGTTCCTGCTCCAGCGCTTGATCCTCCTCGGGCGTGCTGCCGCGCTTGCGGGTGCCGGCGATCGGCCGCAGGGTTACCAGATTTTTCCCTTCCCGATCTTCGAGGCGCACCAGGATTTCCGGCGAGGCGCCGACGACATGGAAGTCCTCGAAATTGAAATAGAACATGTAAGGCGAAGGGTTGAGTGTGCGCAACGCCCGGTACAGCGACAGCGGCGTCGCCGCAAAAGGTTTGCTGATGCGCTGGGACAGCACCACCTGCATGATGTCGCCATCGACGATGTACTGCTTGGCGCGGCGCACGGCGGCCTTGAATGCCGCTTCGCCGAATTCCGAAACCGCCGGGGCGGAAGTTGCAAGCGTTTCTTCGGGAATTTGCACTGGCGCGCGGAGCTTTTCGATCAGTTCCTTCAGTCGCGCCTGTGCCTGCTTCCAGGCGCCGGGAAAGCCGGGTTCGGCATACACCACCAGGGTCAGCTTGCCGGAAAGATTGTCGACGATGGCGATCTCTTCCGAGAGCATCAGCAGGATGTCGGGCAAGCCCAGGGGGTCGGGATTGTCGGCGTGGGCAGAGTTTCGCGCCAGCTTCGGCTCGATATAGCGCACCGTGTCGTAACCGAAAGCGCCCACCAGCCCGCCGCAGAAACGCGGCAGGCCCTTGAGGTCCGGTACTTTGAAACCGGCCATGAATTCGGAGATGAACGACATCGGGTTGGTGTGTTCGCGCCGTTCCAAGACACGATTGCCGCTCAGCAGCAACACCGAGGAACCAAACACGGCGATGCGGGTATTGGCCGCCAGGCCGATGAAGGAATAGCGGCCGAAGCGCTCGCCGCCCTGCACCGATTCGAGCAGGTAGGAGTAGGGATCGTTGGCCAGCTTGAGGTAGATCGCCAGCGGCGTGTCGAGGTCGGCGAAGGTTTCGAG
>CAYHXK010000477.1:0-1930 GCA_964360125.1 uncultured Sterolibacterium sp. | reverse complement strand
GTGGGTGAAAGATACACATCCTGAATTGCATGCAGCAGCGCGACACCTTCGGCCATGGGTTTCTGGAAGGCCTTGCGTCCGGAAATCAGCCCCATGCCTCCAGCCCGCTTGTTGATCACGGCGGTGCGAACCGCTTGCTGGAGATCCCCCGCACCCTTGGATTCGCCGCCGGAGTTGATCATGCCGGCGCGGCCCATGTAGCAGTTGGCCACCTGATAGCGCACCAGGTCGATCGGGTGATCGGTGGTGAGATCGGTATACACCTTGGGACTGGTCTTGCTGAATTTTAACGCATTAAAGCCGCCGTTATTCTCCGCCATTTTCTGCTTGATGATGTCGGCTTCGATGGTCACGCCCAGATGATTGGCCTGCCCGGTCAGGTCGGCCGCCACATGATAGTCGGTTCCCTCGTGCTTGAAGGCGTTGTTGCGCAGGTAGCACCAGAGTATGGTGGCCATGCCCAGTTCGTGGGCGCGCTTGAATGCCTGGGACACTTCCCAGATCTGCCGGCGCGATTCCGGCGAGCCGAAGTAGATGGTCGCCCCCACCGCCACCGCCCCCATCTGGAAAGCCTGTCCCACGTCGGCGAACATGCTCTGGTCGTAGCTATTGGGATAGGAGAGGAACTCGTTGTGATTCAGCTTGACGATCAACGGGATGCGATGGGCATAGCGCCGCGCCACCGCGCCGAGCACGCCGAGAGTCGAAGCCACTCCGTTGCATCCGCCGGCGATGGCGAGTTTTACGATGTTGGCAGGATCGAAGTAGTCTGGATTGGGCGCAAAGGAAGCGCCGCCGGAATGCTCGACGCCCTGGTCGACGGGCAGCAGCGAAAGATAGCCGCTGCCGGCGAGGCGGCCCTGGTTGAAGAGTGCCGCGAGGCTGCGCAACACGCCGGGCTTGCGATCCGAGTCCATCAGGACGCGTTCGATGAAGTCGGGTCCGGGAAGATGCAGGTTTTCCCTGGGGATGCCGCGACAGACGTGGCCGAGGAGAAATTCCGCTTCGGCGCCAAGCTGGCTTGCGATATTCGTCATGATAATCTCCTAGGCCGGCCGAAGCCGGGACTAAACATGGGTGCTTCGTAAGGCCGGAATAACCAGGTATACGAACAAGTACCCTCTGGGGCATAAAGGGAGACACCCCCCTTGTTTATCCCCCGTATGGGAACAAGGGGACAAGCCCCCTTGTAAATCCCCCGAAGACTGGCACTCCGAAATAGTCTGCTCAGAAAATGTGAAGAGTTGAGTCATAAGTGGCTAAGTGAATGGAATTACCGTGAACATCAGGGTGAGCGTTTCCTTTGCGGAAGCGGGATCCCAGGCGAGCGTGACGCAAGCGGCCTGCATGATTTTTTCGAAGCCCGCCTCGGACTGGGAGGCAGTGAAAAAGGGCGTGGCGTGCAAGCAGACCGGGCGGTCAACCCGCAGCTTCAACCTGCCGCGCAGTTCGTCGTCTTCCAGCACGATTTCGCTCAACTCGTCCAGGCTCAACGCCTCTCCGAAACCACAGGGGATGCCGCCATCGGCCAGGATATAGCGGCCGGAATAGCCGTCGCAACTGGGCATGGCGAGGTTCAGCTGGATCTCGATGCGACATCCCTGCAGACCCTCGCAGCGATAGCGCACGGTCAGGTCCGGACCATGGAGTTGGTAGCGCTTCTCGATGCGGCCACCGCCGCATTCGGCGGAGAAAGCGAGAGCCTTGGCGGTCGCAGCGATCGGACGATAGTTGTCGATGGCCAGGCGGCTGCCCTCAGGATCCAGCAGCGTATCCACGCAAATTGCGCGCGGGCGGGTGTCCGGTTGCGTATCGCCAGGTTCGATGATGTGCTTGAAGGCAACCCTGTCATGCGCCGAGGCGGGGCCCTCGTCGAGTTGGAGGGCAGGACCCTCGTCGAGTTGGAGTGCAGGACCCCCGCCGAGTTGGA
>CAYHXK010000476.1:0-1939 GCA_964360125.1 uncultured Sterolibacterium sp. | reverse complement strand
GCGGTCTGTGGATGGTGCGGCTGGGCATTAACCGGGCACTGTGGCTGTTCGGCGCGGTGCAGCTATTTTCGATTTTCGGCTATGCCTGGCTGGCCTGGCTCGGCCCGCAGGCCAGCATCGCGGCACCCCAGTTGGCGACCCTGGCCGGGGTCATCGGCCTCGAGGCGCTCGGTGTCGGCCTGGGCACGGCGGCCTTCGTCGCCTACATCGCCCGCGCCACCCACCCGCTGTACACCGCGACGCAGTTCGCCCTGTTCACCAGCCTGGCCGCGGTCCCGCGCAGTTTCATCAACGCCGCCGCCGGCTGGTTGGTGGAACGGCTGGGCTGGTTGGATTTCTTCCTGCTGTGCGCGGCGCTGGCCGTGCCGGGCATGCTGCTGTTGTTTCGCGTGGCGCCGTGGCACAAAAACAACACTCTTGGGAATTAATCGTTTTCCGTTCAACTTTTTTACGCCTCGTCCGTTATGCTACTTACGCACTCCAACTTTTCGGGAGGCTGTGAAATGGTGATCGTCATGAACACGGATACGGGCAGGCACATCGAGGATGAGTTCGGTGCCTTCGAGGAGGAAGTATTGAACGCAGAATGGCAACCGACCCTGCAACTGGACCTGCAAGTCCCGGCGCCTAGTATGGCGCCGCGCACCATGCCGGCATCGGATGCGGATGCTTTCCTGCGTTCCGTCTACCTGAGCCAGGAGTAAGCCGCTACTGGTCCTCGCAGGCCGCAGGGAAGGACGCTGCTTGGCGGCGCGCGGCGGCTATCATCGTGTTTTTCGCTTGATCGCAGCAGCCCATGATCTCAGAGCAGGAACCCCGCACCGAGCGGCGCAACGATTATCTTCACTTTCTCGCCATCCCCACCCGCTGGATGGATAACGACGTATACGGCCATGTGAATAACGTGGTCTATTATTCCTACTTCGACACCGTCATCAACGAGTACCTGATCCGCGCGGGCGGGCTCGACATCCAGGAGGGCAGGGTGATCGGCTACGCGGTCGAGTCGACCTGCCGCTTTCACCGCTCGTTCAGTTTTCCCGACAGCATCGATGCGGGACTGCGCGTCGGCCATCTCGGCACTTCGTCGGTGCGTTACGAGCTTGCCTTGTTCCGCGAGGGGGAAGACAAGGCGGCGGCCACCGGCCACTTCGTGCATGTCTTCGTGGATCGCGAGACCAATCAGCCGACGGCGATTCCTGAGAACATCCGCGCCTGCCTGCTCAAGCTGGTGCGCGGCTCGGCAGGCGGTTCGCAGGGCCGCTCGGCTAAAGTGCGTGACGGCGGTCATTGCGGCTGAAGCCGAGCAAGGGTTCCCGAATGCCGCGCCCCAGGGCGATGACCTTGAACAGTTCGCCCATCTCGTTCGGCGAGATCAGCTTGCCGGCGTTGCGCGTCTCGGCGACGGAGGCCCTGTCGCTATTGTTGGACAGGCGGCCGAGCGTATCGGTGAAGCCGCAGTTGAAAAGGAATTGCGCCTGGCTGGTATAGCCGATCACCTCGAGTCCGGCCTCGAAGCCGGCTTCGGCGATGGCGGTGAAGTCGACGTGGGCGGTGATGTCGTTGAGTCCCGGCCACCACAGCGGATCGTCATGCGCGTGATGGCGGTAGTGGCACATCAGCGTGCCGCTGCTGCGTTGCGGGTGGTAATACTCGCGCCGCGGAAAGCCGTAATCGAACAGCAACAGGGCGCCGTGTTCCAGGATGCGCCCCCATTCGGCGATCCAGGCGCCTGCGGCCAGGCCGATCTCCGAGACGTAGGGGGCTGCTATGGACAGGCTTTGCGCGGCATGCAGCAGCGCCCCCTGCGCCGGCCGCTCCGCCCAGGCGAAGCCGCCCTGCCCGCCCAAGGCCACGCCGCGCTCGAGAATTTCCGGCGCGCCGGTGGCGGCTCCTTGGGTGTCGCGCCACTCGACCAAACCCACCGGCATGGCGTCGA
>CAYHXK010000475.1:0-1950 GCA_964360125.1 uncultured Sterolibacterium sp. | reverse complement strand
AAGATCAGCCAGTTCATTGAAGACCTGGTACGGCCTTACGTGTCGGATGCGGCTCTTGATGACGGCTATCGGGCAATGGCGGCCGACAGCGAACGAGAGGCTGAGGCGCTGGAATGGAGTAACGCGCTGGCGTCGGATGTAGCCGATGAAGCGCGGTGAGGTCTGGTGGGTGGAGTTCGATCCGGCCGTAGGTAGCGAAATCCGCAAGACGCGCCCGGCCGTGATCCTCAGTAACGACGCGGCAAATCGCAACCTGGCCCGGGTTGTGGTGGTGCCGCTGACCAGCAACACGGGACGGATCTACCCAGGCGAGGCCCTGGTGAACGCCAGCGGCCAGAAAAGCAAGGCGATGGCCGACCAGATCATGGCAGCAGACAAAGCCCGCCTGAAAAGCCAAATCGACACGCTGTCCTCGACGGACATGAACGCCGTGGAGGACGCTGTCTTACTCCACCTAGGGATGAGGCGCTGAGCCAGTAACTATTTACGGGCCTGATCCGGTTTCGGATGCCGTTGCGGAAATTTGCCGGAGTCCGACATCAGACATTGAGTTGGTCCGGTGTTTTCGATATGGCCGGGGCGAGGTCGCGCGCCACCAGGGTATCCACCAGATCGAGCAGCAGGTAATCGTTGTAGCGGCGTGCGCCAAGCTGTAGCGAGAATGGGAGATTGTCTGGCGATTGAAAGCACGGTATGGCGAGCGTAGGCAGGTAAGTCATGGTCCACATCAAGGAAGGATCGGGCTGCTCGCGTTCGTTGCGCAAGGGCGCGGCGCCCGCTGTCGCCAGGGAAACAAAAGCATCGAAATCCTGGAGCAGCGTATCCATCGTCTCGGCCATTTCGGCTTGACGGGCAAGGGCACCAAGATACTCGTCCCGTGCTATGCCGTTGCCATGCTCGATGATCTCGTACATGATTGGTGAAATGAGTTCCTTGCGCTTGAATTCTTCCTTGAAGTAATACGCGAGAGACTTGTCGTAGATGGTGGCATGGGTTTCATGGGCGCTTGCCATGATGGATGGCTCTGCTATTTCCACCAGTTCGATGTCGGGCTGAGACGCGAGCTGGCTGATCCAGTGTTCCAGCGCTAGCCTGGCGTAAGGCGCGGCGTTTTCCCAGGTATGCGTGCGCACAAAGGCTATTCGCCAAGGCCGATCGGTAGGCCGACTCTGTGGCGTATCCACCCGCGCATGCACGATGGGATAGTTGTTCCCCCTGACACGCAGCTCGTCAACAACGCGACGCAGATCGGCGCTGTGGGCGGCGAAGAAACCGATGGTGTCCAGGCTGTCGGTGGTCTTCAGCATGCCGGTGCGCGGCAGGAGGCCGAAGGAGGGTTTGAAACCGTAGACTCCGCAAAAACTTGCCGGACGAGTGATGGAACCGGCGGTCTGTGTCCCCAGCGCCACCGGAACCATACGCGCCGCTACTGCCACGGCCGACCCGCTCGACGAGGTACCCGGTGTGCGATCGGGAGCAAAAGGGTTGAGGGTCTTGCCCAGGGTGTGCACCGCGAATTCGGCTGTCGTGGTTTTCCCGGGAAGCAACGCCCCGCACTGACGGGCGTTGAAAACGATACGGGCGTCGTTGCCTGGGGTGAAATCCTTCCAGATGGGGCTGCCCATCTGTGTTGGAAAATCGGCCGTGTTGAAAATATCCTTGACGCCGATGGGTACGGACTCAAACGGACGTAGCGGGGCGCCCGTTGCAAGCCTTTCGGTCGCCAGCCGTGCTTGATGCTCAAGCAATTCTGCGTCGAAACATTCCCAAGCCAAGCACTGTTTTTCAACGTGAGCATGGCGAGCGATGCAGGCCTGCGCAACTTCAACCGGAGAGAAGAGTACCGTACCAATGCCCGCAACGATTTGACCAAGAGAAAGTTCGTGAATATCCGCCATGTCAGGGTTTCCCGCGGTGCTTTTCGATGATCTGCTGGGAAAACGGCAAAAT
>CAYHXK010000474.1:0-1950 GCA_964360125.1 uncultured Sterolibacterium sp. | reverse complement strand
TAATTCCAATTCCAAATCAACCGTGACTTTGTCGACTTCGCCTTGCCGTGTCAATGACACTGTCTTCGGCTTGTCTTCGCGTCACACTTGATTTGGAATTGGAATTATGCCGGACGACTGACGCACCGAAAGTCTCGATTATCCTTGAGGGAAATTTCCTCCAGGGGAACTCGGGCTATCCGGCTGCCGTCGGACGGCGCCGAGGAGGGCCAGGCTGCGGCAGTTCACGGCAAGAGGGGAACTGGCGTACATAACTACCAGACGTAGAACACGAAGATCCATGAGGCGCCGACGGTGGCCAGCGGCGCCAGCCAGAAGACGAAAGCCGCGCCGAGGCGCGCTTTGCCGGGGGCGGCTTGGCGCAGCAGCCGCAGTCCGAGCCAGGCCGACCAGAGCAGGCCCGACGCCAATAAGATACCGCGTAGCGTGCCCAGCCAGGGCAGGACGATGCCCTCGGCACGCAGTTGGCTGACGCTCATCATCGACAGTCCGAGAAACAGGCCGATGCCGCCCAGCGGCACCAGACCCAGCGCCAGGCGCCGCCAATCGGCGCCGGCCAGCCGGGCCGCGCCGCGCACGGCGAGCAGGACGGTGCCGCCGAGAACCAGGGTGACGGTGCCGATGTAGGCCAGGATGGCGATGCCATCGAGCCAGGTGAACACATCGTTGGCCTCCGGATAGGCGGTCAGCAGCCACCAGGCCGGGCTGTCGGTCAGCGGCCAGAGGATGTTGCGGTTCACCAGCCATTCTGCGGCGGCCTGCCTGGCGCGCACGAACCAGGGATTGACGGTCCACTGGAAAGCGCCGATGGCCACGCCGAGGATGCCGAAGATCAGCAGCAGCACTTCGTTGGTGGCCGGCGGCGGGCCGCTGAGGATCTCGGCATTCGGCGAGCGCGGCGCCAGCGTGACGGCCTTGCGGTGATCGCTGCAACGGCCGCAGGCGTGGCATTGCGACATGCTTTGCAGGTGTTTGACGTCCAGCAGCGGCGCGCAATCGACGGCGGGACTTTTCGCCGGGTGGCGTTCCCAGGCGGAGCGATCAACGCGGAACTGGAACGGCGCCAATCGCGCCAGCAAGGCGAAAACGCCGGACACCGGACACAGGTAGCGACACCAGACCCGCTTGCCCTTGCCCCATATATACCCGGCGGCCATCGCCGCGACGGTGGACCCCCCGAGGATCACCAGCACCGCCTGGGGGTATTCATAGACGCTGATGAGTTGGCCATAAATCGTGGTCAGCGCGAAGGCGACCACGGGCCAGCCGCTCCAGCGCACCCAGCGCGGAATGGCGCCGCCACGGCCGCGTCGGCTGGCGAACTCGGTCAGGGCGCCTTCCGGGCACAGCACGCCGCACCAGATGCGGCCCATCAGCATCATCGACAAGATGACGAATGGCCACCAGACGCCCCAGAAGGCAAATTGGGCGAAGAGCACCAGCTTGTCGTGCCAGGGAATGAGGGTCGGAGCCTTCTCCTGGACGAATGGTTCGCCGGATGCCGAACACGCGTTCATGTCGACGAAGGAGGCGGCGCCGTAGTTGCCCGAGAACAGCCGCGATTCCGGCAGGGGATTCGGCAGAAACGCGGGCAGCGCCACCAACACCGCGTAGAAAATCACGATGATCCACTGGAGGGCAAGGAGCGTGCGGCGATTGCGCGCCATCCAGTCGCCCAGACGGGCCAGGCGATTTCGGTCATTGCGAGCACTGCGGCTAATGGGCGGAACGAACTTGAGGATGTGTGTATTTTCCATGGAATCAGCGGGGCGCGGGACCATTCGGTGACAATGTCTACTTGGCGATGAGCTGCAACGAACCGGTTTCCGGACGGAACTCGTCGATGAAGGTATAGGTGCCGGGCTTCAGCGGCGGCGTGATGACGAACGAAGTGCCGCCGGGCGCGAGCACTTTCTCGATCCGTGGATTTAGACTCTCGAATTCGATCGG
>CAYHXK010000473.1:1058-1984 GCA_964360125.1 uncultured Sterolibacterium sp. | reverse complement strand
ATCGACGGGCAAAAGCGCGACCGCTCCCTGTTCCAGATGATCAAAAACACCTACGAGCTGCACAACGACGGCATCCTTTCCGCCTACAAGGATAACGCCGCCGTCCTCACCGGCACGCGCGGCGGACGCTTCTACGTCGACCCGGGAACCGGCGAATATGCCGCGCACGACGAGGAAATCCACCTGCTCTGCAAGGTCGAGACCCACAACCACCCGACCGCCATCTCCCCCTTTCCCGGCGCCGCCACCGGCTCCGGCGGCGAGATCCGCGACGAGGGCGCCACCGGCCGGGGCGCCAAACCCAAGGCCGGACTGTGCGGTTTTTCCGTGTCGAATCTGAGGATTCCCGGCTTCGAGCAGCCCTGGGAAGGCAACTACGGCAAGCCGGAGCGAATTGCCGCCGCGCTCGACATCATGATCGAAGGCCCCCTCGGCGCGGCGGCATTCAACAACGAATTCGGCCGCCCCAACCTGGCCGGTTACTTTCGCAGCTTCGAACAGGAATTCGGCGGCGAGATGCGCGGCTACCACAAGCCGATCATGCTTGCCGGCGGCATCGGCAACATCGCCGCGCGCGACTCCTTCAAGATCAGGTTCCCCGCCGGATCGCTGCTGATCCAGCTCGGCGGGCCGGGCATGCTGATCGGCCTGGGGGGCGGCGCGGCCTCCTCGATGACCACCGGCGCCAACAGCGCCGACCTGGATTTCGCCTCGGTGCAACGCGGCAACCCGGAGATGCAGCGGCGCGCCCAGGAGGTGATCGACCGCTGCTGGCAGATGACCACCCGCAGCCCACAGGGCGAGGTCATCAATGACAATCCCATCCTGGCCATTCACGATGTCGGCGCCGGCGGCATCTCCAACGCCATGCCGGAACTGGCGCACGATGCCGGGTGCGGCGCGCGTTTCGAGTTGCGCAATATCCC
>CAYHXK010000473.1:0-1048 GCA_964360125.1 uncultured Sterolibacterium sp. | reverse complement strand
AGGCGCAGGAGCGCTACGTGCTGGCCATCGCGCCGCAACGTCTGGAGGAGTTCCGGGCTTTCTGCGCACGCGAGCGTTGTCCCTACGCGGTGCTGGGGACCGCCAGCGACGACGGCCAACTGGTGGTGCATGACGCGCATTTCCACAACGATGCCGTCGCCATGCCCATGGAAGTGCTGCTCGGCAAGGTGCCGCGCACGCAGCGCACGGCGACCCACGGCGCGCCTGCCATGGCGCCGCTGGCTGTGCACGCCATGGATTTGCGCGAGGCGGCATTCCGGGTGCTGCGCCTGCCGAGCGTCGCCTCGAAGAATTTCCTGATCACCATCGGCGACCGCAGCGTCGGCGGCCTGACCGCGCGCGACCAGATGGTCGGACCGTGGCAGGTGCCGGTGGCCGATTGCGCGGTGACGGCGGCGGGTTATGCCAGCACCCTCGGCGAAGCCTTTGCCATGGGCGAGAGAACGCCGCTGGCGCTGCTGGACGCTCCGGCCGCCGGGCGCATGGCGGTGGCAGAGGCGATCACCAATCTGGCCGCCGCGGCAATCGCCGACCTCGGCCGGATCAAGCTCTCCGCCAACTGGATGGCGGCCGCCGGCCACGGCCACGAGGACGCGGCGCTGTTCGACACGGTGCGCGCCGTGGCGCTGGAGTTCTGTGCACAACTGGATCTGAGCATTCCGGTCGGCAAAGACTCGCTGTCGATGAAGAGTTCCTGGCAGGAGGACGATGGCCAGCGCAAGCAGGTGATCGCGCCCTTGTCGCTGATCGTCAGCGCCTTCGCGCCTTGCAGCGACGTGCGCCGCACCCTGACGCCGCAACTGGTGCGGGATCAAGGCGAGACCGAATTGCTGCTGCTCGATCTGGGCGCCGGCCGCAACCGTCTCGGCGGCTCGGCGCTGGCGCAGGTGCATGGCGCCTCGGGCAACGAGGCGCCCGATGCCGATGCCGGGCTGCTCAGGCAGTTCTTCGGCGCGGTGCAGCGCTTGAATGCCGCCGGGCTGATCCTGGCCTACCATGACCGTTCCGACGGCGGCCTGTTCGCCAC
>CAYHXK010000472.1:0-1984 GCA_964360125.1 uncultured Sterolibacterium sp. | reverse complement strand
TCCGCAAACAGATGCGGGCGGCTCTCGATCACTTCGGCATAGAAACCGGGGCTGGTCTGCTCCAGTTCCGCGCGCAACTGGTCGCGGTCGAGCGAAACGCATTGACAGTCGATATTCAGCCGCTCGGCCAATTCGATGCATTGGTGGCCCAGGCTGGGCAAGTTCGAGTTCATTGCGGCAGTTTACCCGCTCCCTGCGCCGGCGCGGCGAAGAACGCCACCACATCGGCAATTTCGCGGCTGCGCCGCATCGGCGGCAAGGACTGCCAGACCTTGCGGCCATAAGGCTTATTCACCAGCCGCGGGTCGCACACCATCAGCACGCCGCGGTCGCTCTCGTCGCGGATCAGGCGGCCGGCGCCCTGCTTCATGCTGATGACGGTCCGCGGCAACTGGTAATCCATGAAGGGATTCTTGCCCGCCTTCCTTAACTGCTCGATGCGCGCGGCGAGCACCGGGTCATCCGGCGGCGCGAACGGCAACTTGTCGATCACCACCAGCGACAGCGCCTCGCCGCGCACATCGACGCCCTCCCAGAAGCTCTGGCTGGCCACCAGCACGGCATTGCCCAGACTGCGGAAACGCGCCAGCAGTTCGGCCTTGGCCCCCTCCCCCTGCAACAGCAGCGGAAAGTCCACCCCGTCGCGCGCCAAGCGCTCCTGCAACAGGCCATGGATGCGCCGCATGGCGCGCAGCGAGGTGCACAGCACGAAGGCGCGGCCGCCGGCGGCGACGATGGCCGGATAGGCCGCCTCCATCACCGCTTCCGGGTAATCGAAGCTGTTCGGGTCGGGCATCCCGGTGGGGACGTAGAGCAGGGAATTCGCGGCATAATCGAAGGGGCTGCCCCAATAGCCGCAATCGGTGCTCGCCTGGTCCAGCCCCAACTCGCTGCGATAGTGGGTAAAGTCACTGCCGACCGCCAGCGTCGCCGAGGTGAATACCCAGGCGCGTGGATGGCCTTCAAGCTGCTTCCTGAAAATCTCCGCGACATCCAGCGGCGTCAGGTTCAGCGCCAGCGCATGGCTGAACACCTCCACCCAGCGTACCTGCGTGGCATCCTCCAGGGTGCGCCAGCGTTTCAGGCGCGCGGCGAGTTCCAGCGCGCGTTGCAGGCAATTGCCCAGCCCCTCCGAACGCGCGGCCTGGCTTTCCAGATGCTTGCAAAATCCCGTCAGTTCCTCGGCGAGTAGCTGCAGCGCCGGCTGGAAGCTGTCGTCGTGCGCCAGTTGCGTCGCGGCGAGGCGGGCGTTCTCGGCCGCCACGGCCAGGCGCAGATCGCGTGCGGCCTTCTCCACAGTGCGCGTGGCATCCTGCAGGGGAAGGTAATCCTTGGCGCCGGCCACCGCTTCCAGTCGCGTGTCGCGCGCCAGGTCGACCAACTGGCCGGTGCCGACGCTCTCGCCGAAAAACAGCCCGGCCACTTCCGGTAACTGGTGCGCCTCGTCGAAAATCACCGTGTTGCAGGCCGGCAACAATTCGCCCAAACCGTCGTCGCGCAGGATCACATCGGCGAAAAACAGATGATGATTCACCACCACGATGTCGGCGGCCAACGCTTGGCGCCGCGCCGCCAGGACGAAACAGTCCTTGTGCTGCGGACACTCCTGGCCGAGGCAGTTCTCGCGCGTCGAGGTCGCCGCCGCCCAGGCGGCGGAATCTTCCGGCACCGTCCCCAGTTGGCCCTTGTCGCCGCTCTTGCTGGTCTTGGCAAAGCGCGCGATGCTGCGAATGTGGCCGGCTTCCGCGCGCGACTGGAAGCGGCCGTCGGCAACGGCGCGTTCCAGGTGATAGTGACAGACGTAATTGGCGCGGCCTTTCAGCAAGGCGATGCTGGCCGAGACCTTGAGCGCCTCGCGCACCGCCGGCAGATCGCGCTGGAACAACTGGTCCTGCAAGTTCTTGGTGCCGGTCGAGACGATCACCTTGCCGCCCGAGAGCAGCACCGGCACCAGATAGGCGAAGGTCTTGCCGGTGCCGGTGCC
>CAYHXK010000471.1:0-1986 GCA_964360125.1 uncultured Sterolibacterium sp. | reverse complement strand
GCCGGCATTTCCAACCGGTACGGAGCATATAGGTTATGATTTTGCGTGCCGATACACACCAAGCGCAATATACAAATTCAACCATATGACGGGGAGCATAAGATGACTGACTACAAGCGGCGGGATTTCCTGAAAAGCGGCGCCGCATTGGCCGCCTTGTCCGGTGCGGGCGCTGCCGGGGTGTTGTTGCCGGCAGCGCTGGCACAGGCCCAGTCGGCCGCCGGCAAAATTCGCGTCGGCCTGATGTTGCCCTACACCGGCACCTTCGCCCAACTCGGCGTGGCCATCGAGAATGGTTTCCGTCTGGCGCTGGCCGAGCAGGGCGGAAAATTCGGTGGCCGCGAACTCGAATTTTTCAAGGTCGATGACGAATCCAATCCGCCCATGGCCCCGGAGAACGCCAACAAACTGGTGCAGCGCGACAAGGTCGATGTGGTGATCGGCACCGTGCATTCCGGCGTGGCAATGGGCATGGCCAAGGTGATCCGCGAGTCGGGCACCCTGTGGATCAACCCGAACGCCGGCGCCGACGAAGTCACGGGGTCGTTGTGTGCGCCGAATATCTTCCGCACCTCCTTCTCCAACTGGCAGACCACCCATGCCCTCGGCAAGGTGCTGAAAGCCAAGGGCCACAAGAATGCGGTATTCATCACCTGGAAGTACGCCGCCGGCGAACAGATGATGGCCGGCTTCAAGGAAGGTTTCGAGAAGGAAGGCGGCAAGCTGACCAAGGAACTCTATGTGCCGTTTCCGCAAGTCGAGTTCCAGGCGCTGCTGACCGAAATCGCCAGCATCAAGCCGGACGCAGTGGTGGCTTTTTTTGCCGGCGGTGGCGCGGCCAAGTTCCTCAAGGATTATCAGGCGGCGGGCCTCAAGGGCAAGATCCCGCTGTATGGATCCGGTTTTCTCACCGATGGCGTGCTGGATGCCGTGGGCGACGCCGGCGAAGGCGTGGAAACCACGCTGCACTATGCGGACGGACTGAATACCAAGAAGGACAATGCCTTCCGCCTGGCTTATGCCAAGACCTACCAGCTGCAGCCCGACGTGTATGCCGTGCAGGGCTACGACGCCGGCCAGTTGCTGGCCGCCGGCCTGCTTGCCGTGAAGGGGAATATCGGCGACAAGGCGTCCATGATCAAGGCCATGGAATCGGCCAAGATCGACAGCCCGCGCGGTCCATGGGTTCTGTCCAGGTCGCACAATCCGGTGCAGGACATGTACCTGCGCAAAGTGGTCGGCAAGGAAAACAAGGTCATGGGGGTCGCCTGGAAGGCTTTGGCCGATCCGGCGCGCGGCTGCAAGGCTTGAAGTGCGTGAGGCGTGAGGAATGAGGCGTGAGGAGTAAACGCCAAGACTAAGCTCCTGCGTAGGGTTTCCGCCTCACGCCTCACTCCTCGCCACGCCCCACCAATGGATTTCTACTTTTTCCTCATCCAACTGCTCAACGGCCTGCAATACGGCTTGCTGCTGTTCCTCGTCGCCAGCGGCCTGACGCTGGTGTTCGGCATCATGGGCATCATCAATCTGGCGCATGGCAGCTTCTACATGGTCGGCGCCTATCTGGCGTTTTCGCTGGCGGCGCAGACCGGCAACCTGCTGACCGCCATAGTGCTCGGCGTGGCGCTCGCGGTGCTGCTCGGGATAGCACTCGAATGGCTGTTCTACCGCCATCTGTATAAGCGCGACCATCTCTACCAGGTGTTGATGACTTACGGCCTGATCCTGGTGTTCGAGGAGCTGCGCTCGATCATCTGGGGCGACGATGTGCATGGCGTCGCCGTGCCGGCGCTGCTGTCCGGCTCCATCCCGCTCACCGAAAACCTGTCCTATCCAGTGTATCGGCTGGCGCTATCGGGGATCTGCCTGCTGCTGGCCGGCGCCCTTTACTTGCTGATCAAGAAGACCCGGCTGGGCATGATGATCCGCGCCGGCTCTACAAATCGCGAGATGCCGCAGGCGCTCGGCATCGAAATCGAACTGCTG
>CAYHXK010000470.1:0-1997 GCA_964360125.1 uncultured Sterolibacterium sp. | reverse complement strand
CAGCGCCTGGTGATTACCGAACCGGATGGCAAGGCGCACGAGTACCTGATCACCAAGGAAAAGCATGTCATGGCGCATGACGGCCAGGTGGTGAACAAGGGCGAGTTCATCGTGGACGGCCCGGCCGAGCCGCATGACATCCTGCGCTTGAAGGGTGTCGAGGAACTGGCGCGCTACATCATCGACGAAGTGCAGGACGTGTATCGCCTGCAAGGCGTCAAGATCAACGACAAGCACATCGAAGTGATCGTGCGCCAGATGTTGCGGCGAGTGGTCATCAGCGATCCCGGCGATTCCCACTTCATCCGCGAGGAGCAGGTGGAACGCGCCGAGGTGCTGGACGAGAACGATCGCTTGATCGCTGCGGGCAAGCGCGGCGCCCATTACGAATACGTGCTGCTGGGCATCACCAAGGCCTCGTTGTCGACCGATTCGTTCATTTCCGCGGCCTCCTTCCAGGAGACCACCCGGGTATTGACGGAAGCGGCGATCATGGGCAAGCGCGACGAATTGCGCGGCTTGAAGGAAAACGTCATCGTCGGCCGCCTGATCCCGGCCGGAACGGGCCTCGCCTACCACCGCGCGCGCCGCATGCAGGCGCTCGGCGAGGATATGGCGCCACCCGTGCTGGAAGGCGATGTGGCCGAAGTTGCTGCTGAAAACGTCGAGGCCGGTTGACGCAATAACCGATCGTTAATATAATCCGCCCTCTTTGCTCCCGGCAAGGGGGTCGAAATGTACTGGGAATAGAACCATGCCAACCATAAACCAGCTTGTGCGCAAAGGGCGCCAGGCGCCGCAATCGAAGAGCAAGGTCCCTGCCTTGGCCAATTGCCCGGCCAAGCGCGGCGTCTGCACTCGCGTCTATACAACCACTCCGAAGAAGCCCAACTCGGCGCTGCGGAAGGTTGCCAAGGTGCGCCTGACCAACGGCTTCGAGGTCATCTCCTACATCGGCGGCGAAGGCCACAACCTGCAGGAACACTCCGTGGTGCTGATTCGCGGAGGCCGTGTCAAGGATTTGCCGGGCGTGCGTTACCACATTGTACGAGGCAGTCTCGACACCCAGGGTGTCAAGGACCGCAAGCAAAGCCGTTCGAAATACGGCGCCAAACGGCCGAAGGCCGCTTAGCGAAATTTACGAAGCCGCATAGCGGCTTGGGCCCAAGGCCTAATGACCAGTGAAATAGAGGTAATTTATGCCACGTCGCAGAGAAGTACCCAAGCGGGACATCCTGCCGGACCCCAAGTTCGGCAACGTCGATGTCTCCAAATTCGTCAATGTGCTGATGACCGCCGGCAAGAAGTCCGTCGCCGAGCGGATCATCTATGGCGCCTTCAGCAACATCTCCAGCAAGAGCGGCAAGGATCCGCTGGAAGTGTTCTTGCTGGCGTTGAATAACGTCAAGCCGGTGGTTGAGGTAAAAAGCCGGCGTGTCGGCGGCGCCAACTACCAGGTACCGGTTGAAGTGCGTCCTTCGCGGCGCATGGCGCTGTCGATGCGCTGGTTGCGCGACGCGGCGAGAAAGCGCAGCGAAAAGTCGATGGGCCAGCGATTGGCCAATGAATTGCTCGAAGCTGCCGAAGGCCGCGGCTCGGCGATGAAGAAACGCGACGAAGTGCATCGTATGGCGGAGGCCAACAAGGCCTTCTCGCACTATCGTTTTTAATTGAGTGCCGTCGTCCGCCACCCGGCGGGCGCGGCTTCCAAGAGTGCATCATGTATTCGCCGCCGCCTCGGCGCCTCGGAAATCCGGGTGCCCGGGCGGTTTGGCTTAGAAAAGACAGGAAATCCAAGTGGCCCGCAAGACTCCCATCGAGCGCTACCGCAACATCGGCATCAGCGCGCATATCGACGCCGGCAAGACCACCACGACCGAGCGTATCCTTTTCTATACCGGTGTCAGCCACAAGATCGGCGAGGTGCATGACGGCGCCGCCATCATGGACTGGATGGAGCAGGAACAGGAGCGCGGCATCACCATCACCTCCGCGGC
>CAYHXK010000469.1:0-2022 GCA_964360125.1 uncultured Sterolibacterium sp. | reverse complement strand
GTTGGCGATGAGGCGGCGGATTTTCTGCGCCTGCAGGTAGTAGGCATCGTAATAGCCGTGCGATAGCACATAGGTGCCGATCATGATGCGCCGCTTGACCTCGTCGCCGAAGCCCTGGGCGCGGCTCTTGCAATACATTTCGGCCAGGTCGGCGTATTCGGGGGCGCGATAGCCGTAGCGCACGCCGTCGAAACGGGATAGGTTGGAGCTGGCTTCGGCCGGCGCGATCACGTAGTAGGCCGGCACCGACAGGCCCGAGTTGGGCAGGCTGACTTCGACGGTGGTGGCGCCGAGCCGGCGGTATTCGGCCAGCGCCACTTCCACCGCGGCGCGCACCTCGGGTTCCATGCCGGCGCCGAAGAACTCTTGCGGCAAGCCGATGCGCAGACCCCGCAGATCTTTCGACGGTTGGTCCAGATCGCGTGCATAGTTTTCCGTCGGGCGCTCCAGGCTGGTCGAGTCGCGCTGGTCGAAGCCGGCCATGGCGTTGAGCAGCAGGGCGCAATCCTCGGCCGACTTGGCCATCGGCCCGGCCTGGTCGAGCGAGGAGGCGAAGGCGATCATGCCGTAACGGGAGACCACGCCGTAAGTCGGTTTCAGCCCGGTCAGGCCGCACAGGGCAGCCGGCTGGCGGATCGAGCCGCCGGTGTCGGTGCCGGTGGCGGCGGGCGCCAGACGCGCGGCGATGGCGGCGGCCGAACCGCCCGAGGAGCCGCCCGGCACCCGGCCGGTGTTCCAGGGGTTTTTCACCGGGCCGTAGAACGAGGTTTCGTTCGAGGAACCCATGGCAAACTCGTCCATATTGCACTTGCCCAGCGTCACTATGCCGGCGCTCTTGCAGCGCTCGACGACATGCGCGTCGTAGGGGCTGACGAAGTTCGACAGCATCTTCGATCCGCAGGTGGTGAGCCAGCCTTCGGTGCAAAAAATGTCCTTGTAGGCGAGCGGGATGCCGGTGAGCGGGCCGGCGTCCCCCGCCGCCAGGCGGACATCGGCGGCGCGCGCCATGTCCAGGGTCTTTTCCCGGTCGACGGTGATGAAGGCATTCAGCGTCGGATTGAGGCGCGCGATGCGGTCGAGGAACAGCGCGGCCAGCTCGACCGCCGAAACCTTCTTTCCTGCCAGCGCGGCGGACAATTCCTTGAGCGAGGCGTTGATCATGAAAGTTTCTCCCCCGCTGAGCGGGGGAGCCATCTAGCCACCCCCGCATGGGCTGGGGCCGGGGGGTGGGGGGCCATCATAGGGGTGATCGAATGGTTTTTCATTCGAGCACCCTGGGCACCAGGTACAGTCCGGCTTCGGCTTCGGGCGCAACGGCCTGGTAAGCCGCGCGGCGGTCGATGGTTTCGGTGACCACATCCTCGCGCAGGCGTTGGGAAACATCGACGGCGTGAGCCATCGGCGCGATGCCGGCGGTGTCGACGGCTTGCAGTTGCTCGATCAGTTCGAAGATGGAGTTCAGCCGGTCGCGGGTTTGAACCGCTTCCGCGGGGGAAATTTCAATATGGGCGAGGCGCGCGATGCGCTCCACCTGGTCAAGGTTCAGGGACATGCCGGGACGAGTGAGGCTTAAATTGCGAAGCGTGATAGGGTATCATATTGCTGTTTTACCTTGTACCCTCTTCGTCGTGCAACCCGGGCGGCTGCGTGACATTACTTATTGGACTTTCCCGATGTTCAGTTATTTACGTTCCTATTTCTCCAACGACCTGGCGATTGACCTGGGTACCGCCAACACGCTGATCTACGTGCGCACCAAGGGCATCGTGCTGAACGAGCCGTCGGTCGTGGCGATCCGCACCGAAGGCGGCCCCAACGCCAAGAAGACCATCCAGGCCGTCGGCATGGCCGCCAAGCAGATGCTGGGCAAGACGCCGGGCAATATCATCGCCATCCGCCCCATGAAGGACGGCGTGATCGCCGACTTTACCGTCACCGAGCAGATGCTCAAGCAGTTCATCAAGAAAGTGCACGACTCGCGCCTGTTCTCGCCCAGCCCGCGCATCATCATCTGCGTGCCCT
>CAYHXK010000468.1:0-2024 GCA_964360125.1 uncultured Sterolibacterium sp. | reverse complement strand
ATTCACGCCGACCGCCATGTTGGGCGCAAAAACAATGGGGATGTCGCGCGCCGCCTCCTGGATCGCCAGCTTGCCTTCGCTCGCGAAGCCGGTGGTGCCGATCACCAGATGCACGCCGCGGCGGCGGCACACGTCAAGGTGCGCCAGCGTTGCCTCCGGGCGGGTAAAGTCGATCAGGCAGTCGGCCTGCGCCAGCGCGGCGTCGATGTCGTCGCCGATCGCCACGCCGCAAGGCGCGCCAACCAGTTCCCCGGCATCCTTGCCGAGCCAGGCGCAGCCGGGCTGGTCGAGCGCCGCGGCGAGAATCGCGTCGTCGGCCTGCGCCAGCGCCTCGATCAGGGTGCGGCCCATGCGGCCGGAGGCGCCGGCAATCGCTATCCGCATTTGCTGTGTTCGGCTCATGGAGAGGTTTGAAATGTCTACGCGGAAAGTTGCTCAGTAACCGGCCGGCGCAGGATTGCCCGACTCCGGTTTTGCTGCACTCCTGTCCTTGGCACCCGCCGCCGGACTGATCTCTATAACGCGCGTGGCCGGATTCGGCGCGACGGCGGCTGTCTGCTTGGTCGCCACATCGCCGTCGATACGCGCCAGCTTGCCGTCGATAAAATGCACCGTCAGACGACGCTCCAGCACCTCGCCGCGACCCGGCTGAAAACGGTATACATAGTCCCAACGCTCGGCATGGAACAGGTCGGCCAGCAATGGCGTGCCGAGTATGAAGCGCACCTGGTCCTTGGTCTGGCCAAGCTTGAGCTGCGCCACCATCTCCTGGCTGACAAAATTACCCTGGCGTATGTCGATGCGATAAGGGGTCAGCAATGAGGTCAGTTCAGGCGTGCTGGAACACCCTGCAAGAGCAGCGACAGCGAGGTATGACAGTGCCAGGCAAACAATGCGTTTCATGGGCAGCTCGACTATACAAAAAGTGAAGGCAGCGAAAATAAACCAAACGGGAATATCCAGCGGAATCGGAAAACTATATCATAAGCCGGTGATCACAACTTCCCCGTTCTCAGCCCATGGGCAATTCTTACGACCTGAAGAGCAGTGGCCTCAAGGCCACCATTCCACGCCTTAAAATTCTCGATCTGTTCCAGAAGAACGAGGCGAACAAAGGCCGGCACATGTCAGCGGAGGATGTCTATCGGCACCTGATCGCCGAAAATCTGGACATCGGATTGGCCACTGTCTATCGGGTGCTGACCCAGTTCGAGCAAGCCGGTTTGCTGCAACGCCATTTCTTCGACTCCGGCAAGGCGGTGTTCGAGCTCAACGAAGGGACGCATCACGACCACCTGGTGTGCCTGCAATGCGGCAAAGTCGAGGAGTTTTATGACGCCGAGATCGAGCGGCATCAGAACGATATCGCCCACGAGCGCGGTTTCATGGTCAGGGAGCACACTCTGTACCTCTATGCAGACTGCACCAAGCCGGACTGTCCCAACAAGAAATAGCTCTCGCTCAAGCTGCTCACGAACTGCAAGACAGCATCGAACACCCAGCCCGATTGCGCGCCCAATCCGGCCGGCGCTGGGAAAACTGCTCGCGCCCGATCTGATCATGGTAGGGACGACGCAACACTTCTAGCAACTCGTGTATGCCCGCATCATCCCCCTGCTCGGCACGATCGATGGCCTGCTGCGCCAGATAATTGCGCAGCACATAGCGCGGGTTGGCCGCATGCATCCTCGCCCGCCGCTCGGCCGCTGGCAGTCCATCGCAGCGCAGGCGCGCGGCATAACCCGTCAGCCAGTCGAGGAACGCCGGCTCCGCCTGCCGCCGCCTGCCCTCGTCGTAGAATGCGCAACCGAAAGGCGCCAGGGTGGGCGCATCGAGGTCCGCCTCGGACAGCGCGCGGAAGAACAGGGTCATGTCGACTTCGGCGGATTGCAGCAAGGCGTTGAGCGCCTGCATGCGTTCAAGATCCTCGTCCCGACATTCCGCCAAGCCCAGCTTTGCCGCGATGTTGCCGCGCTCGGCGGTGTCGACGTCAAGATCGATTCCGAACGGGGCGTCACGCTGCA
>CAYHXK010000467.1:0-2027 GCA_964360125.1 uncultured Sterolibacterium sp. | reverse complement strand
TCTTGTCGCCGGCGGCGACGTCGATGACGTAGAGCGTCAGGTCGGAGAGTTCCGGGCTGAAGGTGGCGGCGAGATTGTCGCCGCCGCTCTCGATGAAAATGATTTCGAGGCCGGGAAAACGCTTGCTCAGGCGATCCACGGCTTCGAGGTTGATCGAGGCATCCTCGCGGATCGCCGTGTGCGGGCAGCCGCCGGTCTCGACGCCGATGATGCGTTCCGGCGGCAGCGCTTGGTTGCTGACGAGGAACTGCGCGTCCTCCTCGGTGTAGATGTCGTTGGTGACCACCGCGATGTGGTACTTGTCGCGCAGGGCCTTGCACAGCGCGAGGGTGAGGGCGGTCTTGCCGGAGCCGACGGGGCCGCCGATGCCGACGCGGAGGGGTTGGGAGTGATTCATGATTAAAGTCCTCAACGCAAAGGGCGCAAAGGACGCAAAGTTGCGCAAAGGTTTTCGATTTCCTTCGCGTCCTTTGCGTCCTTGGCGGTGAACGATATTTTCATGACCTGAACAAACGACTGTACTGGGTCTCGTGCCGGCTGCTGGCGATGGCGAAGCCGGGCGCGAAATTGCTGTACTCCTCGGGGGGCAGCGTCAGGGCGCGTTCGGCGACCGCGTCGATGCGATTGCCAAGAGCCAGCAACATGCGCTGGCCGGCGGCCTGGCCCAAGGGAACGGCCTTGATCGCGGCCATGGTCTGGTTCTCCGCCCAGCTCCAGCAATAGGCTGAAAGCGCAGCGGCGGCCGGTATCTCCCAGGTGGCGGCGACACAACTCCAGACATAGGGGAAAGTAGGCGCCGGCGCAACGCGCAAAGCGTCGATGCGCGTCTGCGGAAAGTCCCGCAGTTCGGCGAGCAGCCGCAGCAGCGAGTAGCCCATCTGCAAGGTCTCGGCGCGCAACTCGGCGGTTTCGCGGCTTGCCAGAAATTCATCGTTCAATGTCTCGGCCATTGCGCCATCCTCGGCCTGCCACGCCGCGATCAGGCGTGCCAGCAGCGGCGCCTCGAAGCGGCCGAGGTTCCATTCGAGCTGGTCGGCGATCCAGGCCAGCGCGCTCGCTTCGTCCCGCACCGTGCCGCTTTCGACCGCCCATTCGAGGCCCTGCGAGTAGGTGTAGGCGCCGACCGGCAGGGCCGGACTGGCGAGCTGGAGCAGGCGCAGGAGGGGCAGATTCATTGCGTTACGCCGCGCTGGCGTTCATTGTCCAAAATGATCGTGAATCCTGGGTCCGCGGCCCTCGCCCTCATGACTGTGGCCATGGGGATGGATATGGCCGCCCGCGTTTCCGCTGCCATAGGCGCCGCTCTCGGGTTCGAAGGGGGCTTGGATCTCGGTTACCTTGAGGCCGAGGCCGCGCACCATTTCTCCCAGCACATGGTCGGCGCCGAAGCGCAGCCGGCCCGGCCTCATCTCCACCGCGACATGACGGTTGCCCAGATGGTAGGCGGCGCGCGCCAGCATCAGCGGCTAGCCGCTCACCGCTTCCAGCAACGGCTCGGGCGCCGCGATCACCTCGACGATGCGGCCGTCGTTGGCCTCGAGCTTGTCGCCGCCGCGCAGCACCGTGCCGCGCGCGAGGAACAGGCCGGCCTCCTCGCCGCTCGCCAGCCGTGCGCGCAGCCGCGTCTTGCAGCGGGTATCGAAAGCCAGCGCCAGCTTCTCGGTGGCGAGGGCTTCGCGCGGTGCCTTCTTTTCGATGACCATCATGCGCAAGGCCCGTCAAAACAAAAAGTAGCGCTGCGCCATCGGCAGCACCTGCGCCGGCTCGCACACCAGCAGTTCGCCGTCGGCGCGCACCGCGTAGGTTTCGGGATCGACCTCGATGTTGGGCGTGGCACCGTTGTGCAGCATGTCCTGCTTCTGCACCGTGCGGCAGCCGCTGACGGCCATCAGCGGCTTGGCGAGATTCAGCGCGCGCACCGCGGGGTTGTCGAGCGCGGCCTGCGAGACGAATGTCACCGATGTCTTGAGGGCGCCGCCGAAGCTGCCGAACATCGGCCGGTAATGCACCGGCTGCGGCGTGGGGAT
>CAYHXK010000466.1:0-2055 GCA_964360125.1 uncultured Sterolibacterium sp. | reverse complement strand
CCGCGCAGCTTCAGCGGCGAGGCGATATTGTCGGCCACCCGCAACGAAGGGTAGTTGATGAACTGCTGGTAGACCATCGCCACATTGCGTTGGCGCACCGGCATGCCGGTGACATCCTTGCCGTCAACCCGAACGGAACCCTGGGTGGGGGTGTCCAACCCGGCCATGATGCGCATCAGGCTGGTTTTGCCTGCCTGGGTGGCGCCCAGCAGCACCGTCACCGCGTCGCGCTGCGGCGCCAGGCTCATGTCGTACAGCCAGGGCTGCGCCCCGACTTTCTTGCTGATGCCTTCCAGCGTCAGTTCCATTTGGGTCCGCCTCGGCGACTTGACTTGCTCCGCTTGTGCCACAGAGGGTACTTGTTCCCCTGCATCATGCGACCTTTCTTTGTTCCCCGGCCCGGTTCATCCAGTCGGCCACGCGCTGGCGCTGTGATTCGTTGAAGTGCAGACCAAGCTTGGTGCGGCGCCACAGCACATCCTCGGCAGTGCACGCCCATTCCTCGCGCCGCAGATAGTGCAACTCGGCCTCGAACAGGCCGGGCGCCACTTCCTCGCCAAGGTCGGCACTGCTTCTGGCGCCATCGAGCACCTGCGCCATGCGGCTGCCGTAGGCACACGTCATGCGTCGCACCAGCGGCCCGCTTAGCCAGGGATAACGCGATCGAACGGCACTGACAAAACGCTCGAAGTCTCTGTCGGGTCTGCTGCGTTGGCCTATCCAGGCGCTGAAGTCGCCGCCGGGCAGGCTCGCCCCCTTGGTCCATGAATTTCGCAAGGGCGAATTTCCCGGCTCTCCGAGCAGGTTCAGGATTTCTTCGGCGGCTTCCTCTGCCAGCTTGCGGAAGGTGGTGATCTTGCCGCCCCAAACGCTCATCAGCGGTGCAGCCTCGGTGTTGCTCTCCAGCAGGTAGTCGCGCGTGACGGCCGACGGGTCGCCGGAGGCGTCGTCGAGCAGCGGGCGCACGCCGGTATAGCTCCATACCACAGCGGAGGGGTGCACCGGACGCTTGAAGCAGCGGCTCGCCTGGTCGCACAGATAGGCGACTTCATCGTTGTCGATGCGGGCATCCCCAGGATTGCCATCCAGCTCTACGTCGGTAGTGCCGATCAGCGTGAAGTTGTCTTCATAGGGGATGGCGAAAATGATGCGCTTGTCCGGATTCTGGAAAATATAGGCGTGATCGTGCTCGAAACAGCGCGGCACGACAATGTGGCTGCCCTTCACCAGCCGCAGGCTCTTGGTGACTAGCGCTTCGCCATGGGCGGCGCGGGCTGCGCCACGCAGGAAAGCTTCGGCCCACGGCCCTGCGGCATTCACCAGGATACGGGCAGTGACCGTCTGTTCGAATCCGTTGGCCGCTTGCAGGGTCGCCGTCCACCCCTGTTCGCCGCGTTGCGCGGCAGTGCAACGCGTGCGGGTGAGTATCCGCGCGCCATGCGCTTGCGCGTCCAGCGCATTGAGTATCACCAGACGCGCATCGTCCACCCAACCATCGGAATAGACGAAGCCGCGAGTGAACCGTCCGTTCAGTGGCGCTCCCAGAGGATGGGAACGCAGGTCCACCCCAGCGGAATCGGGCAGCACTTCACGTCGCGCCAGATGGTCGTAGAGGAACAGCCCCAGGCGGATCACCCAGGCCGGCCGCATCGACGGATCGTGCGGCAAGACGAAGCGCAGCGGCCGTATGAGGTGCGGAGCGCTCCTCAGCAGCACCTCGCGTTCCAGCAGCGCCTTGCGCACCAGCGAAAACTCGTAGTATTCCAAATAGCGCAGGCCGCCGTGGATCAGCTTGGTTGAAGATGACGAGGTATGGGCGCCCAAGTCGTCCTGCTCGGCCAGAATCACGCTGATGCCGCGTCCGGCCAGGTCACGCGCAATGCCGGCTCCGTTGATGCCTCCGCCGACCACGAGCACGTCGCAGCTCATGGCGTCTTGGGCGGCGGACCGGCTTGGCGGTCCGCCGGAGTGGGGCATGGTCATGCGGTATCCTTGTTATCCGGGCTTACTTGAGGGCCTCGCCAGGGAGACTCGGCTTGCTTTCGTTGCAAGTTC
>CAYHXK010000465.1:0-2060 GCA_964360125.1 uncultured Sterolibacterium sp. | reverse complement strand
CCCGCTGCTGATGTTGGCTCCCTTGGTTGAAACCGGCCCGGGCATGGACAGTGATTGCGGTCGCTTAATCAAAGAAGCGCAAACGTCTCGGCGCTAAATCGAGTAGTGTGAGGCGCTTCTCCCCAGCTCGCTCACTTCCCCGTGTCGGGTGGATAACGGACTTGCCCAGCGGAGTGCGCGCGCCCTGCCGGGCACACCAAAAAAAAAGCCCTCAAAGTTCTGAGGGCAAATCCGCGCTTTGACTATCCACGGAAGGGAGGAGGGATGAATTGGGTAATACGCATTCGACGCCACACCACTCGCTGGCCACCTACCCGGCCAGCGAATCTGAAGCCGATCTATCGCCGTTCGGCAGGCACTGGAACAACCACGATGGTATCGCCGCCGGTTTTACCCGTGTCGCCTTGAGTGCCGGTCGCGCCGGTTTTACCCGTGTCGCCTTGATAACCTGTCGCACCTTGGGTGCCGGTATCACCTTGGGTTCCGGTTGCGCCTTGCGGTCCAGCAGGACCTGGCGCGGCAGCCGGCGCGGCTGGGACATTGACCACAGTCGGTTTGTCGCAAGCGCTCAAACCGAAAACCGTTACGAGCGCTACTAATAGTGTTGAATATTTCATGATGATGCCTTTCATGTGAATAGAGGGAACGGGGTACTGGCTTGGATCATCTGGCCTGACACGATGTTTCATCAGCACGATTAAGTAATAATAAGCAAAAGCGTCAACGGATTCCGTGCGCTAACGAACATAGCGCAGCATTTTTATAAAAGCCGATTAGCAAAGAGATAGTGCGGAAATTTGTCAGGCTTGAGGCAGCTACGGCAGCAGCACTTTAAGCATAGGTGCTACGCTTAGCAGTGGATTTTTCCGGGATCATTCGTGTTAACCAATACTTCCTCAGAGAATTTCAGTGCCGCGTCCAGCACCTCCATGAACTCGTTGACCTTGATCGGTTTGGTGAGATATCTGAAAAATCCCGCCTCCAGGCCCTTCTCGATATCGCGCAGCATGGCATTGGCACTGAGCGCAACAACAGGGATATGCATGGTTAATGGATCTGCGCGCAGAATTTTCATCGCATCGACGCCATTCAGACCCGGCAGATTGATGTCCATCAGGATCACATCCGGAAGATGCACACGCGCCAGCGCAATACCCAGATTGCCATCGCGCGCGCTCAGCATGCGCACCTGCGGCTGATCTTCCATAATTTGCTCGACCAGCATGAGGTTGGCCGGGTTATCTTCCACATACAGCAGCGTATGCAGCGGTATACTGCCTGGCGCTTGTGCTGCTAACTCTGATTGCAACGCACTTGCACCGGCCACTTGCGGCATCACGTCTCCGATCAACTCAATCCAGAATTCGCTCCCCACGCCCTCGGTGCTTTCCACGCCGATCGTCCCCCCCATCAGTTCGACCAGTTGCTTGGTAACGACCAGGCCAATACCCGTGCCTTCCTCAGCACCGCTCTCTTGCCCGAGGCGATTGAAGGGCTGGAAGAGTTGCAATAGTTTTTCCGGGGGTAATCCAGCGCCACTATCCTTGATGCTGATGCGAATACGGTCCGTACTGCTCCGGCTGCACGAGACCACCACCGTGCCTTGCTCGCGATTGTATTTGATGGCATTCGTCAGCAGGTTAATCAACGCTTGCTTAACGCGGGTGCGATCGGCATTGGCAAACCAATTCTGGTCGAAGGGCAGAAACTGCATCTGGATACCGTGTTGTGTTGCCTGCGGTTCGACCATGGCTTGGCATTCGCGCATCAGTTCGGCCAGCAATACCGGTTCGCGTGACAACGATAGCTTACCGGACTCGATCACCGCGAGATCGAGGATCTCGTTGATCAGCTCCAGCAGATACCATCCTGCTTTGATAATTTGGTGCACTCTGACGTTCTGGCTATCGGTGGGCGGCGGTGAGCCGGACTCCAGCAACTGGGCAAAGCCGAGAATGGCATGCAGCGGGGTACGCAACTCATGGCTCATACTAGATAAGAAAGCCGATTTGGCGAGATTGGCGTGTTCTGCAATGGCCCGGGCATTTTCAACTTGCGCC
>CAYHXK010000464.1:0-2060 GCA_964360125.1 uncultured Sterolibacterium sp. | reverse complement strand
CTGGCGCTGGCGGCGACCATGGCGGCCGAGCCGATCGATGCGAAGATTCGCGCCGCCCAGAAAGCCGGCAAGATTAATGGCCAGGATGCGGCGCAACTCGCCCGCCATGCCTGCGAGTCCGGCCTGATCAGCCGCGCTGAGCTGAGCTTGCTGGAACGCCGCGCGGTGTTGCGCGACAAGGTGATCCGGGTGGACGACTTCCCGCAGGATTTCTCCCTGGAACAGCAGCAGCCGCTACCTGAGCGCGCGGCTGCTTAAACATTTGTCATCGTTAAGGATGAATACATGAGCGACATGCTCGACGCAGGACGCCAGATTCTGGCGCAGCAACCCTTCAGCGTACTGCTAGGGGCGGAACTTTCCCGTTTCGAAGCGGGACTGGCGGAACTCATTATCCCATTGCGCCATGAACTCACCCAGCAACACGGGTTTGCTCATGGCGGCGTGGTTTCCTATGCGGTAGACAACGCACTGACTTACGCCGGCGGATCGGTGCTGGGCAACTGCCTGACCGCCGAATTCAAGATTTCCTACGTTCGGCCGAGCATCGGCGATATGCTGATTGCCCGCGCCCAAGTGTTGTATGCCGGCAAGAACCAGGCAACCTGCCGCTGCGACGTGTTTGCGGTGCGCGATGGCAAGGAAACCCTTACCGCGACGGCACTCGGCAGCATCGTCAAGGTGGCGGATGCCGCTAAAGGCTGAGTAGATGCGTCGCTGCAAAGTTGCAATGCCGATTCTGGAGGAAGCATGAACTTCAAGCCTGTTTATATCGTCGATGGCGCCCGCACCCCGTTTCTCAAGGCGCGCAATGCGCCCGGCCCCTTCTCCGCTTCGGACATGGCGACGGCCGCCGGTCGAGCCCTGCTGGCGCGCCAGCCGTTCGCGCCGGAAGATCTCGACGAGGTGATCGTCGGTTGCGCCAGTCCCAGCGTGGACGAGGTCAACATCGGTCGCGTGATTGCCCTGCGCCTCGGTTGCGGCAACCAGGTGCCGGGCTGGACGGTGATGCGCAACTGCGCCAGCGGCATGCAGGCCATCGACTCGGCGATGGTCAACATCCAGGCCGGACGTTCGCAACTGGTGCTGGCCGGCGGGGTGGATGCCTTGTCGCGCGCCCCGCTGCTGTATTCCGACGCCATGGTGCGCTGGTTCGCGGCGATGAGCATGGCCAAAACCCTGGGGCAAAAGGCCGGCATGTTCCTCAAGCTGAAACCGGCGGCGCTGCTCGCGCCGGTGATCGGCATCGTCAAGGGCCTCACCGACCCGGTGGTGAATCTGATGATGGGCCAGACCGCCGAGAACCTGGCATGGAAGTTCGGCATCAGCCGGCAGCAGATGGATGCGTACTCGGTCGACAGCCACCAGAGGGTCAGCGCCGCGCAGGATGCCCGGCATTTCGCCGGCGAAATCATTCCGCTGGTCGGCAGCGACGGCACGGTGTATGCCGAGGACGACGGGGTGCGGCGCGATTCGAGCCTGCCCAACCTCGCCAAGCTCAAGCCCTTCTTCGACCGCAAGTACGGCAGCGTCACGCCCGGCAACAGTTCGCAAATCACCGACGGCGCCGCCTGGCTGGTGTTGGCTTCGGAGCAAGCGGTCGAACGCTGGAAGCTGCAGCCCATCGGCCGCATCACCGACAGCCAGTGGGCCGGCCTGGATCCGGCGCAGATGGGGCTGGGCCCGGTGCATGCGGCGACGCCGATCCTGCAGCGCCACGGCCTCGGCCTGAACGATCTCGACGCCTGGGAAATCAACGAGGCTTTCGCCGCCCAGGTGCTCGGCTGCATCGCCGCCTGGCAGGATGCCGGCTACTGCCGGGAGCAGCTCGGCCTGGCTGCGCCGCTGGGCGAACTGGACCGGAACAAGCTCAACATGGACGGCGGCGCCATCGCGCTCGGCCATCCGGTCGGCGCTTCCGGCGCGCGCATCGTGCTGCACCTGTTGCAGGTGCTGCGGCGTACCCAGGGAAAAAAAGGCATCGCCATCATCTGCATCGGCGGCGGCCAGGGCGGCGCGATGCTGGTGGAAACCGTGGCGTGATGTGGCTCCGCAGGCTG
>CAYHXK010000463.1:0-2062 GCA_964360125.1 uncultured Sterolibacterium sp. | reverse complement strand
TCATCACCTTGGCGTAGCCGCCGCCGCCGGAGCCTTCTTCCTCATAATCGACCTTGACGAATTCGCCGCCCAGCGACACGACCTGGTCGGCCACTTCGGCACGGGTGTCGTTGGCGCGCACAATGGCGCCCAGATTAGCGGCAGTGCCGATCGCCGCCAGACCGGCCACGCCGGCACCGGCAATGAAGACCTTGGCCGGCGGAACCTTGCCCGCCGCAGTGATCTGGCCGTTGAAGAAGCGGCCGAAGGCATTGGCGGCTTCAATAACGGCACGGTAGCCGGCGACGCCGGCCTGGGACGTCAGTGCGTCCATCTTCTGGGCGCGGCTCAGCACGCGCGGCAGCGCGTCGATAGCCAGCACGGTGACCTTCCTGGCCGCCATTTGCTGCATCAGTTCCGGATTCTGCGCCGGCCAGATGAAGCTGACCAGCGTACCGCCCTCGCGCATCAGGCCGACTTCTTCCGCGCTCGGTCCGCGCACCTTGAAAACGATGTCGGAAACAGACCACAGCTGGGCCGCCCCATCGACGATCGCGGCGCCCGCGGCGCGATATGCCTCTTCGCTGAAATTCGCCGCAGTTCCGGCGCCGGATTCCACGGCGACCTTGAAGCCCAGCTTGATGAGTTTCTCGACGACATCCGGAACGGTGGCGACGCGCTTTTCACCCGGGAAAACCTCTCGCGGTACTCCGATCAGCAGAGACATGCTTCTTAACTCCCCTAGAATTCATGTTAAGCGCCCAAACACCGCCGGCCAGGCAGCGTTCAAGCGCAAGGATATGATGATACTGCATTGTCGCCGGCCGCGATTGACCTGGGTCAACCGCGCCAGCCCAGGCCCGCGTTCATGGGCTGTTTCGGATGCTCGCCCCCCTCGCCGCGCCACCGGCTAACTGTAAAAGCAGGCCGCGCATACGCTGCGGTATTGCACTGCCCCGATCTGCACCTGCGCCCCGCTTCTCTGCCGCGCGCCATCCGGCCCAAGCCGGATATTCATGGTGGCTTTTCTAGAGCACGAGCAGATCGATTTCAGCTCCTCGAGTTCATCTGCGAGGGCCAGCAGCATGGCGCTTCCCTCAAACGGCCGCCCGGTGAAGTCGGTCCTCAGGCCGTAACAGATCACCGCCACATTCTGCAGGTTGGCATAACGGTGCAACTGCTCGACTTGCGTCGCCGTGAGGAACTGTGCCTCATCCACAAGGATGGCCCCGTGGCCTAGCCCAAGGCTGCGCTCATCGAAAACCGTATCTTTATCGAACACATCTGCCGCACGCGACAGACCGATCCGCGACGAGATTTTCCCCTGACCGGACCTGTCATCGAATGCGCAGGTAAACAGTCTGACCGACAGCCCGCGTTCTTCGTAGTTATGGGCTACTGCCAATAAGGCAACGCTCTTGCCAGACGACATCGCCGCATACTTAAAGAATAGTTTCTTTGCCATGTTTACCTCCTTGCGTGACGCAGCGCGCTCATTTCGCGGCAGGCCGGATGGTCGTCGACTCAGTCATCGCGCTGAATCCGGTCGAGTGCCGAGGGAGTCAAGCCCGGGTGTGCGGCGAGATATCGCTCCAGCGCCGCGACATCCGCCACTCCCGTTTGCCGATCGCGCCCCTCGAGCAAGACACGCAGGCCGTCGGCTCCTTCCGCGAGAAAGCTATTGACCGTCACGCGGTAAGGTTGGGCGGGTTCCAGGAGCTTACCATGCAGCCTGAGGCTGCCAGGAACCACACGCCGGCCTTTGCCTTGGCTTGCCATCCAGCGATACGCAAACCCCCTGGATACCTGCAGAAATTGTCCGACCGAATTGTCGTCGCGCCACTGTTGTTCAAGCAATTGCCGGATCTGCTCGCCGCTGAGCGTGAGCGTGACCAGATGGTTGGCAAACGGCTGCATGGCGAAGACCTGCGCATATCGGACTGTTCCGTCGGCTTCCGGTTGCAGGGCGGTACGCACGCCGCCGGAATTGGCGAAGGCAATGACCGCACCACCCTGCTCCGGCGCCGGCGCCGCAGTAGCGGCGAGTTGTGCGTCGGCGACCAATTGCCCCGCTGAAAATGCT
>CAYHXK010000462.1:0-2075 GCA_964360125.1 uncultured Sterolibacterium sp. | reverse complement strand
GTCGTAAGGGAAGACTGGACAAGTTGCATCGATTTGCGGCAAACTTGCAGCTATGTCCAAGAAAACAAGCCCCCATAGGACTGCCTCCCAAGTTCCTGAACCACGCATTCTGGTTCTGCATGGCCCCAACCTGAATCTGCTTGGCACTCGCGAACCAGGTATCTACGGCCACGCCACCTTGGCAGAAATCCACCATACGATGGAAGCGCAGGGACGAGCGGCCGGGGTGCAGGTCGAAAGCTACCAGAGCAATAGCGAGGGGGAACTGATAGATCGTGTCCAGTCCGCTGCGAGCGAGGGCATAGCCTTCATCATCATCAATCCCGCCGCATACACACATACCAGCATAGCGCTACGTGATGCCTTGGCAGCGGTGGCGATTCCATTCATAGAAGTCCACCTGTCGAACATCCATGCACGGGAATCGTTTCGTCAACATTCGTATTTTTCCGACATTGCCGTCGGTGTCATCTGCGGCATCGGATCTCAGGGCTATGAACTCGCACTCGCCGCCGCATTGGCGCGTATCCGCCCTTCCTGAAACTCGCGGCAATGCGCTCACAGCGCAAAACTGTCGCCCATTGACCTGCCAGGAGCATGCATGGATCTGAGAAAACTCAAAAAATTGATCGACCTTGTCCAGGAATCGGGCATTTCCGAACTGGAAATTACCGAGGGCGAGGAAAAAGTACGTATCGTCAAACACTCGCCCCCTTCCCAGCCCGCCACCTACATGATGAGCGCGCCACCTCAGGCACAGCACGCGCCGTTGGAAGTTCCGGTCAGAACCGAAGCCGCTGCGCCGGCTGAGCCTGAGGGCCAGGTAGTCAAGGCGCCGATGGTCGGTACCTTCTACCGTTCCGGCTCCCCAGGCGCCTCGGCCTTCGTCGAGGTTGGACAGACGGTCAAGGAAGGCGATACCTTGTGCATCATCGAAGCCATGAAGCTGATGAACGAGATCGAGTCCGACGCCAGCGGGATCATCAAGGCCATCCTGGTCGAGAATGGCCAGCCGGTCGAATTCGGCCAGCCGATGTTCTTGATCGGCTGAGATGGCAATGTTCGAGAAGATTCTGATCGCCAACAGGGGTGACCAGCCGCCCTTGGGCGGCGCAGCGGCGCAGCCAAACCGACCAATGGCCGCAGGCCATCAGGGCGATTGCACCGCGGGAGCACCCCATGTTTGAAAAAATCCTCATCGCCAATCGCGGTGAAATCGCCCTGCGTATTCAGCGCGCCTGCCGTGAACTGGGCATCAAGACCGTGGTGGTGCATTCGACCGCCGACACCGAGGCCAAGTACGTCAAACTCGCCGACGAGTCGGTGTGTATCGGCCCGCCAGCCTCTTCCGGCAGTTATCTCAACATCCCGGCGATCATCTCGGCGGCCGAGGTCACCGATGCCGAGGCGATTCATCCCGGCTACGGCTTCCTCTCGGAAAACGCCGACTTCGCCGAGCGCGTCGAGAAATCCGGTTTCGTCTTTATCGGGCCGCGCCCGGAAACCATCGCCCTGATGGGCGACAAGATCAGCGCCAAGGACGCCATGAAGACCGCCGGGGTGCCCTGCGTGCCCGGCTCCGAGAGTGCATTGCCGGACGACCCGAAGGAAATCGTCAAGATCGCCCGCGCCATTGGTTATCCCGTGATTATCAAGGCGGCAGGCGGTGGCGGCGGCCGCGGCATGCGGGTGGTGCACACCGAAGCGGCGCTCAACAGCGCGGTGAATACGACCCGCGCCGAAGCCGGCGCGGCTTTCGGCAACCCGATCGTCTATATGGAGAAGTACCTCGAGAATCCGCGCCATATAGAAATCCAGGTTCTCGCCGACAGCTTCAAAAACGCCGTCTATCTGGGCGAGCGCGACTGTTCCATGCAACGCCGCCACCAGAAGGTCATAGAGGAGGCCCCGGCCCCGGATATCAACCGCCGCATGATTGCCAAGGTTGGCGAGCGCTGCGCCGAGGCCTGCCGCAAGATCAACTACCGCGGCGCCGGCACTTTCGAGTTTCTGTTCGAAAACGGCGAGTTCTACTTCATCGAGATGAACACGCGCGTGCAGGTCGAGCATCCGGT